>NZ_JBGSXF010000312.1:0-3423 GCF_041751555.1 Persicitalea sp.
TTTTGTACCCATATTTACAATTTGACTATCAGTTATTTGTTGCCCTTCGGTCTTTTGACTGGCGTATGGACGAATCAGGCATATTTCGAATATTGATCTCGATAACCGCATCAGCGAAGGTTTTCTGTCTTATCAACGCGCTAACGGGCAAGTCCACGTTTCGGAAGTCAACCTTCGTAAGGCGCAACTTGGTTTCGGGGGCAATTTCGACACCAGATTTGAAACCACTGATTACGATGTTTTCGATGAGTACGGTACCTGGGCGCGTTGCCCGAATGGCCACCTGCTTCCCACCTGCATCGGCCGGAATCAGGACTGTTAACTGGTTTTCCCCCACGATACTAAACAAGGAATCGGTGAGCATCAGAGGTTTGTCAAGCCGAAAGGTGTCTCCGGTCAGCATCAGGCGATGGTTCTCGCTGCGGTTGGCTAAGCGCACCAGAGAATCAAGCCGAAAATCTGCACTTGTCACCCCTAACACGGCCTTGGGTTGGTCATTCAGCGCACGTATGCTATCGGTTTCCGGCGTGTCGGTTGGGCCGGATATTTGATAGAGGTACCACATCATTCCGGCCACGATACCCACCACTACCAGCACCAAAACTGCCCACAAAACACGATGGTTTCGTCCACTCAGCGGCGCCTGGGCCGAAGGTTCAGCTTCATCATCAGGGGAGAGAGCCACTGACGGGTGTTCTGAAATCGACTTGTCAGTAGAGGCCAGTGACTTGCCAAAAGACGGACCATTTCTAGCCAGTACAATTGTAATGTTGTCGCTTCCTCCTTGTTCGTTAGCCAGATGGATCAATTCGGCTAGCTGCTCTTGGAGATTGAGCGTTTGTTCCAGGATACCTTTGACTTGCGCCTGGGTAATCATATCGGTCAACCCATCACTGCACAGCAGCAGTTGATCTCCCGGCTGAAAGCTGGTTTCTCCTGATTCCAGAAAATCGGGATCGTCGACCCTGTGCGCAGCCAGGCCTATTTCGCGCAAAATTTCATTGCGGCGCGGGTGGCGCATGGCTTCGCCCTCGGTCAGTTCGTTGGCGTCCTCCCGCATCCCGACCAGGGAGTGGTCATTGGTGAGCTTTTCGAGTCTGCCCTGGCGATAACGGTACAGGCGCGTATCACCCACATGAACAAAGTACAGTTTGCCCAACTGGATGTCGGCCACTGCCGTAGTCAGCACGCAGCACATCTGCGCAAGCTGATCGTCCTGCTGGCGTTGCGTGTCAATTTGATTATTGGCAAATACCACCGCTTCGCGAAGCATAGATAGCGGATCGCCGTTGGGAGTGGCCATGTATTTTTCGATCGACTTCTTGGCGATAGCCGCCGCCTGTTCGCCGCCCGCGTAGCCTCCTACTCCATCGATTACAGCCAGCAGGGCGCTGGATTTTGACCATACCGACGAGCAGATGAAGGTGTCCTGGTTATCGGTTCGGCGTTGCCCTGTGTCCGTCTGACCGGCTATTTGTAGCAAATCCATTCACAAAAGTACAGGTAAAAATTGGATAGGGATCTCTGTGTTCCAGCCGCCCGCTTGGCGTTGTAGTCGGTAACTTACCGGGGTAGATCCCGAAAATGCCGGATTACCAGAAATACCACAAAGAAAAGTAACAGGAAAACGAGCAGCGCATCGATTATAGCCTCAGACATTGCATTTGAAATTTAACGTAACCATACTGTTGAGTAGAATTTGGGCCATATCCGGCAATGGTTGCCAATGCGGGCTGGTGGGATCACTACGCGGAATCAACTGCTCATTGACCCGGGTTTCATTGCGACTAAACGAAGCTATCTGGAAGGCGCAGGAAGCATCATTGTAGCGGATACGAAGGTGGGGGTTAGATACATAGGCTGATTCGAGCAACAGGTAGTTTGGGAAATGCTGGTTGTCGGGCTCCTTGCGGGCCACGACGATCTCCCTGTCGCGCATCAGGTACGAGTCCTCTTGGTTCAATTCCGCTAAATGATAATTGATTCGGGCCAAACCCTCGCCGAGGCTTTGCGGTAGTTCAGCAGCACTTCGCGAATCGACTCCCACCGCGGGTGACCGTGCAGTTGTCGCCACCGATTTCTCAAACCCGAATTTCACGACGAAGGCACCCGGCTCCCGGAAGGCAATATGCTGAAAAGCATTTAAGTCGACATCCACTTTTTCGTAGCGGTTTGTCTGTTTTACCCGGCGTGTCACGTTCAATTTGTCCGGGGACTGAGCCGATGCATTACCGGGTAAAATGCCGGTCAGGGCTCCCACGACACAAATATCCGCTGGGGTTAAGGATTCCCCGCTAAACTCTCTACCGCCTCCAAACTTGAAGAACCAGCTCGACGCTACCGGCGCTATACGGTCATACTCCCCTCGGTGCTGTTCTATGATGGCATTAAAAGCATCCACTGCTTCATTCACGATGACCGGAAAGGCGTTCTGACGTTCCTCATAAGTAGAAGGGTGCAGAATAATCAGAAAGTGCGCATTAAAGAGCATGCTGGTACCAAAGGACTCCCGACGCAAGGAGTCCTGAAAGGAGGCTATAATCTCGTCCAGTATGCGCGCGTTATTGACGGTTGCGACAGGGGTATCGTGTGCATGGCTGGTTGGTACTAGCAGATTGCCTAATTTACCAAGCCAGTTGGGGGGCTGATCGGCCATGTTTGTGAACTATATTGATGCGCGTTTGTGCTTTTGAAAGGTTGAATGTAAAGTTTTTTTTTTGACTAGCAATCAGGATTTCCATCCTCACTCACCTTTTAATAGGTGAATGATTGGTCACTCGCGGATCATTGGATTTATGATTTGGGTACTCCATACTTTTTAGGTGCTGCCTTTCCCCAAATATGAGTTTAGTGCAACAGTGACTTCCAAACGGTTTTTCCAATTTATCCCGCGACTCCCGCCATCAAATAATAAAAACGAAAAGCCCACCACTCAGAACCCAAAAATCATTCCACCCGTAAAACTACCTTCACTCCCTCCACTTCTACCGTGTCGAACGCCCCGACGCGATTAATTTTTACGGCTTTGCCATTTACTTCCCATTTCAGAAAACGCCCCGCTGGGTAAGCAATAGTTAGCTTCCAGTTGGGCTGGGTTTGTTCCAGCACTAGTTGCTGGGCTTTTTTCTCGCGCGAAAAGTGTACCGTAAGCTTGTTGCTGCCGATTTCGACGTTTTCCAGTTCGGCGGTACTCCAGGCGGTGGGCATTTGGGGCTGAATACGGACGCGCTTCTGGAAGGCGCGGGGGAGGATTCCGAAGAACTGCTCCACTATAGGAACGGCCAGGGCGTAGAGGTTCCAGGCTTGGGTCATCATTCCGTAGTCGGGTGAGACTTCGTAAATAGAACCCGGCAGCGCATAGCCAAACGAACGGCTTATCCTTTTGAGGTAGTCGAGTGCCTGATCGGGACGGCCGTAGTTGTT
>NZ_JBGSXF010000313.1:0-10385 GCF_041751555.1 Persicitalea sp.
ACCGAATATTTTTTGTGGGGAATTTTCCTAGGCATTGTGTGCCTGATTTTGGTGCTGAACTTTGTGATGCTGCTGGCCGTGCGCGACTGGATTTACTTATGGTACAACCTCTATATGCACTTCATCTGTATGCATCTGTTCTGCGACGCCGGGCTGGGGTTCCAGTACCTGTGGCCGGACACGCCGCGTTTGAACGATTTCATGCCCGTGTACCTCTACGTATGGGCGGCAGCGGTGGCACAGACGACCTTCATGCAGTATTTCATCGACCAGAACCGCCAAAACAGCCGACTGTATCGCTGGGTCAACGCTTTTAAGTGGCTGATAACGGGCCTTCTGGTGTTGGCCATCGGCGTGCAGGGGCTGGAAGTGCCGGGAAGGGAGCAGTATATGTACCGATTTGTGTCGCTGACTACCTCTTATCTGGTTCCGGTTATCCTCGTCCTGACCATTTTGAGTCTTTACGAAAAAATAAAGCGCGGCGAGGGCGACAGGATGGTGCGCTACTACGGCTACGCGCTGGCGGTGCAGTTTGCGGGCTACGGACTGGTGGCGTTCATGAACCTCTGCCAGGCAAATGGCTGGCCCCTGCCCTTCGACCTGGAAACCTACCTGGTGCTGGGCGCAACGCTGCTCATCGACCTGGTTTTTTTCACCTACGGCTTGGCCTACCGTCACGTGACCACGCTGCAAGGCAACCAGCAGCTGGAACTGGACTTGCTCCAAAACCGGCAGGAGGCGCAGCAGCAGGTCATTGATTCATTACAGGACGAACGCCGCCGACTCGCCCAGGACCTGCACGATGACGTGGGGCCGCTGCTGGCCACGGCCAAAGGCTACCTCTCCCGGCTCGACCGCAGCAGTCCGACCACTTTGCTGCAACGCGCCCAGCGGCTGCTGGACGAAGCCGCCGACGAACTGCGCACGCTCTCGCACCAGTTGCTACCCCGGCAATTGGCCCAAACCGGGCTGGCGGGTGCGCTGGCCGAAGCCAGCCGACAGGCCAGTCGCCGGGGCATTCCGGTGCAGTTTGTGACAATGGGAGAAGCCCGGCCCCTGGGCGAGCAGCGGGAGCAACTGCTGTTCAGCCTGGCCGTTCAACTGATTCGCCGGGCGCAAAACCACGCCCAGGTCAATGAGGTGACGGTGCAACTGCTGTACCACGAGGAGCAGGTGAATCTCTCGGTGGAAGACAACGGCCAGCCATCGAGTCTGGCGGAGGCTGTCGCCGCCAGTTTGCAATCCAAGGCGGATCTGCTCCGGGCCGACCTGCTGTTCGACACCAACGACGCGGGGCATTCGGTTATGGTGAGTGTGTCAATCGCTAATCCGGCCCTGGCATGATTCGTAACCTGATAGTGCTGTTCGTCGTGGTCATCCTGCTGGTGCTGGGCCTGGCTTCCTACCACCTGTCCTCAGTGCGGGGCATCACCGTCCAGCCCGTGCCGATTTACCATTGGGAGGATTCCACGGCTACGGTGCGCGAAGCCGTGGCGTCCGGCACGTTCACGCGGTTGCGGGAGCGGCGGTTCAACGCGGGCTACACCGAGTCGGCCCACTGGTTCCGCTTCCGGCTCAAATCGAACCGCCAGCCTGCCGATTTTTCATTCGAGATTCGCAACCACACCATTGACCGGGTCGAGTTTTTTGAACTAAAAAACGGCAGTCTCCGCTCGCTGGGCCAAACGGGCAGTCGGCTGCCGTTCACGCAGCGCCCGTCGCCCACCAAGACTTTCGCGTACCCGATTCACCTGGAAGCCAACCAACAAGCCGACTATTACCTGCGGCTCGACAAGCGTTTCGAGAACCTGGCGACCGAACTCAAGCTGTGGCGGACGAGCGACTTCGAGGACAAAGAGCAGCGTGAGTATCTCCTCTGGGGGATGGCCTCGGGCCTGGCCGGGCTAATCGTAACTCTGGCTTTCCTGTTTTACGCCATCACCCGCGACCCGGTGTATGGCTGGTACGGCCTGTACACATTCGGGCTGTCGCTGCGGCAGTTGGCCGACACGGGCCTGGGCTTTCAGTTCATCTGGCCCGAACTGCCAGCCCTCAACCATCCCGACGCCGTTATCGAAGCGCTATGGATTTATATTCCGGCGATGCTTCAGTTTCAGCAGCATTTCCTGCAACTACGCACGACGGCAAAGCGGCTGTTCTGGGCCATGCAGGTGCTGAAATATGCTTTTTGCGTGGTCTTAATTCTGTTGGTCGTCAGCCAGTTGACGGGATTGACCCAAAGCTACTCGGGTTCCTACCGACTAATCACGCTGGTACATACAATTTTGGCGAACGTGGCTTTTGTCTTGTTCATCATTGTGGTTTTTGTGGGGTTAAGATCAAAGGACTCCGTCAAGCGGCTGTATGCCATCGGATTCGGGATTCAGATCGTCGGTCAGCTTTTTATTTATGCGCAAAATCTAATGCGTTACCGGGCTGATGGCATTTTTTTCGTGGATGCCTACCTGATCGTAGTAGTCAATTTCTTCATCGACATTGTCATTTTCGCTTATCTGCTGGCTTACCGCTACCGCAAATCTCTCGATGAGCAGCGGCGGCTGGAAATCAGCCTGGCCCAAACGCAGCAGCAGACCAATGCCGCGATCATCGATGTGCTGGAATCGGAACGCCAGCAAGTGGGCGACCTGCTGCGCACCGACGTCGGCGGCCGCCTTACCCAAACGCGCGCCCTATTGGCTGACGCCGCCCCCGCGCCACTACTGACGGAAGCCGTGGCCCTGATCGACCAAACCGACGACTGCCTCGAACAGATTGTGCGCGACAGTCCGCCGCCCGATTTGCTGCAAAAGGGCCTGCCGACGGCATTGGCCGAATTAGTAGCCCAGCGCAACGAAGCGGGGAACGTCCGCCTACACTTCCGGCACGACACCGACGGATCGGTTCCCGTCTTTTCGGCGGCGCAAACCCGGCAGTTGTACCGCATCGCCAACGAATTGACTAATAACCTGACGAAACACGCCCAAGCTACCGAAGGGAGCATCGTGCTGCGTCAGCAAACAGCGGGCTGGCAACTGACCGTGTCGGACAACGGCCAAGGCTTCGACCCGGCGCAGGACCAGGACGGCATCGGCCTGAAAAACCTCCTCGCCCGCGCCCAAACGCTGGATGCCACGGTGCAGCTCGAATCCGGCCAGACCGGGACAACGATACGGGTGCGCGGGTAGGAAAAAATACAAACAAGTTTGTATAGGTGGGAACGGCAACGCCCCCTACTTTTGGACAAAACCCACTCGCTTGAAAACCACGCACTTCATATTGCTCCTTCTGATCAATACTCACGCTCTTTTTGGCCAAAAAGTCGAAACACTGGCTGATTCTACGCGGCAGAAAACCGTGTGGCAGATGAAGGCGCTCTACGACCAGGGCCATTTCGAGCCATTGCCGACGCATCGGCTGCTGAGTAATTACACCACGGCCAATCACTGGCTGCACCTGCGGTTGCCGCCCGGTTCGCGACGGTTGCGCTATTTGGAAGTCGAAAATTCGCGCCTGAACCAAGTCGATTATTATCAAGTGGTGGGAGATTCCCTTATCGAGCAGGTCATTACCGGGGATTCGCTACCCTTCTCTACCCGGCAATTTGCACACTACCAGTGGGTATTCCCGGTGCTGCCCGACGCTACGCGTCCCACCGACGTTTTTGTGCGGGTAGCCAAATACGGCGAAGTGTTGACCACCAATGTGCGGCTTTGGGAGCCGACGGCTTTTGAAAATTACGGCCGCACCCGCTACCTGCTCTGGGGGGTACTCGCCGGGATGACGGGGCTGGTTCTATTGTTGAATGGCATGGTTTGGCTGGCCACTGCCGATGCCCTGTACGGCTGGTTCATGGCAATCGTGGTGGTGAGCGCTTTTCACTTGGGCGCGGCATCGGGGTTATTCTTTCAGTTTCTGTGGCCTGACTTTCCGATAATCAACGACTGGTACCCGCAGACGCTGTCCGCGTGGCTGATTGTACTCTTTCAGGTGCATTTCATGCAAAAATTCATTGGCCAAACCGCCCAAAACAGTCGCGTTTTTCGCTGGGTCAACGCGTTTAAGTACTGCATTATCGCCGCTACGGTGCTAACGATTTTGCTGTTAGTGCTGCGGGCCGTTCCCGCGTTTTACTTTCGGGTTTTATTGATCCTGACCCTGTTTTTCTCGCTGATGGTCGTGCCGCTGGCTGTTCTCAGCCTGCGTGAACGCCTCCGGCAAAGGGAACCGATCGTGCTGTTTTACATGGGAATCACCACGATGCAATTTCTGATTCTGACTTTATTTTTTGTGAATATTGGCTACGGCAGAACCGGACACCCCCTGTTCAATTTTACCAATGAAGGGTTGGTTTTGGTCAACTACTTGGTCGATTTAATTTTGCTGTCGCTCGGTGTCCTGTATTTTGGCTTCAAGCGTTACCGCCAGCAGAACGAGCAACTGCTCACCACGCTTCACCAACAGGAACAGGCGCAGTCAGACCGCATCATTGAGGCCCTGGAAATGGAGCGGAGCCGCATGGCCGAAGACCTCTACGACGATGTGGGGGCCATGCTTTCGACCGCCATCGGCTACGTGTCGAGCGTGCAGCGCAAGCCCGAGGTTCGCGAGAAGTTCCCGCTGCTGACCGAAGCCCGCCGTCTGCTAGACCGGGCGGTGGAAAACCTACGCACAGTTTCGCACAACCTCATGCCCAAGAACTTCGCCGAACTAGGCCTGGCCCAATCGCTGGCCGAAACCATCGACAAAGTACAGGTCACCACCGACATTCGTTTCCAGTACCTCGTGGTCGGGCAAGAGCGCCGCCTCGACGCCAGCACCGAGGTGCAGATTTTCCGGATTGCCGCCGAACTCATCAACGACATCCTGAAAAACTCCCACGCTTCGGAGGCCACCCTACAACTGGTTTTTCACGATAACCACCTGGTAATCATCGCCGAAGACAATGGCCCCGAGCCGCCCGAATACACGAATCTCCATTCCAAGGTAGCATTCCTCAACGGCAAAATCGACACCGACATCAGTAGCAGTGGTGTGACAGTGGTTGTGGAAATACCTTATTGAGTGATGAGTGATGAGTGATGAGTGATGAGTGATGAGTGATGAGTGATGAGTGATGAGTGATGAGTGATGAGTCATGAGTGATGAGTGAATTTAGCTTATTTTAGGTGTAGCGGCAAGCATATGCTATTTTAATTACTTGAATTTTAGGACGATAAGTATTGTCAACTGTCAACTGTCAACTGTCAACTGTCAACTAATGAAAAAGATACTCATTGCCGATGACCATCAACTTTTTAACGATGGAATGAAAATGATGCTGGGTGCCGAGGACGATATTGAAATCGTGGGGCAGGTGTTCAGCGGGAAAGAGGTACTTCACGCCGTGCATACCCGGCAGCCCGACCTGCTTTTGCTGGACATTAATATGCCGCACCTCAACGGGATGGAAGTAGCCGAAAAAATGCGGGAAAGCTACCCCGCCGTCCGCGTTATCATGCTCACTATGTACAGTGACCGCAAATTCGTGGACGACTGCAAGCGGTTGGGCGTACCGGCCTACATCCTGAAAAACTCCGGGGTTGACGAGGTACTGAACGCCATCGAAACGGTACTGGCGGGAAAGCGCTACTACGACCCTAAGCTGACCAAAAGCACAAATCCCGACCAACACGCCGACGATTCGTTCCAGCGGCAGTTCCAACTCACGAAGCGCGAAATCGAAATCATCGGGCTAATCGGCCAAAGCTTCACCAACGATGAAATCGCGGAAAAACTGTTCCTGAGCGTGGCCACCGTAAAAACCCACCGCAACAACATCAACCTCAAGCTGGGCATCAAGCAGCCCGCCGACTTGGTACGGTTCGCGATCGAACATGGGCTGTCTTGATTGAGTTTTAACGATTTGCCGGGCAACTTTTCTTCATATCATAACAAAATACAAACAAGTTCGTATTGAACGCCGGGGGTAGTGGCGGGTACTTTTGTGGGGTAAGTTTTACCTGTTCAATCCATAACTAAACCCGACAATGAAAACCGTTTCAATCAACGACAAATCGACTATCGGCCTGGTGATCGACGAAATCCATCGGAGTCCAATTCTGTTGCAACTTCCCAGCGTATTTGGTCTTTTGGCTGCCCCTACGAGTGAGGGAGCCAGGCAACTGGACGCCTTAAAATCCAGAGTGCCGGGTAAAAACTACGGAACGGTCATCGGATCGTTGAACCGATTTTTGACCCAGGCCAAGACCGAATGCTTACCCGGCTGTTTTGCGAATGCCAAGGATTATGCCGCCCTGACTGGTGCCTTTTTCCGTCTCCAATTCCGGGAGGAGAATTTCCAGTCGAAAACCATCAGAGACGGCACCCACCAGGGACTCTTGCTAACGGGTGCTTACCGGAGGTTGTTCAGTGCAATCGAGGATTCATTTGCGGCTTGTTCGCCGGACGAGATTTGGAACTACAGCAACTACTGCGCCCCGCTTTGTACCAGTTGCAACATCAGCGGCGATCCCGAAGGGTCGATCGTGCAGTTTGAAAAGGCACTGGAATTTGGCAGAACACGAGGCATTAACCTATTTATTACGGCCGAAAAAACGGCGACCGAAAAAGGGTCCTATCCCATTCTGGGGTTTGAGAAAGAACGCATCCGCATCCACCGGGAAGGACCTGGACTGGACATTTTCAAAGAAAAAATTCCCGCCCCTCTAAGAAGCTGGTAATTACCAGGATGATAATCGCCGAGTGTTGGAAAAGGGCAATCCTTTTCCAACACCCGGCGATTGTTTAATAAAATGCTGAAGTGAACACCGCGCGGGGATGAAATTATCGTAGAAAACTCAGAGTTTTGCGAAAGTAATCGATACGCAACGGGCAAGAATGAATTTCCATTGACCAACGTCCACCAGCCGCTAAAAATCCTCATCGTCATCGCCGGCCCCACCGCCGTGGGCAAGACGGAGCTTTGCCTGAAATTGGCCAAAGAATTGGATACCGAGATTATCTCCGCCGATTCGCGACAATTTTTTCGGGAGTTGAGTATCGGCACAGCTAAACCTACCGAAGCCGAATTGCGTCAGGTTCCGCATCATTTCATCAATTCGCATTCAATAGCCGAAACCTACAGCGCAGGTGATTTCGAGCGCGATGCTTTGGCATTGTTAAACAATCTGTTCCAGAAAAAGGACTGCGTTATCATGACGGGCGGTTCTGGTCTCTACATCAAGGCGGTATGTGAAGGACTGGATGACTTGCCCCGGCCCGAGCCGGGTTTACGGGAAGAGTTGATGCGGCAACTGCGCGAGGATGGTTTGGAATATTTGCAATCGGAAGTGCTGCACCTGGATCCGGTGTTTTCGGCTACGGCGGAGTTCCAGAATCCGCAGCGCGTCGTGCGGGCGTTGGAAGTTTTTTACAGTTCGGGCAGGCCAATTTCGTCTTTCCAAAAAGAAAAACCCGGTAAGCGGTCCTTTAACATTATTCTAATCGCCCTCGAACGCGAAAGAGGCGAACTCTACGAGCGCATCGAAAGAAGAGTGGATCAAATGCTGACCGATGGCTTGGTCGAGGAAGCGAAAAGTGTCATCGCCTACCGCAACCACCACGCTCTGAAAACGGTCGGCTACAAAGAAGTGTTCGGCTTTCTGGACGGCGACTACGACGAAGCGGAGATGGTTCGCCTACTCAAACAGAATACCCGACGCTACGCCAAGCGGCAGCTTACCTGGTTTCGGCACCAGGGGAATTATGCCTGGTTTCAGGCGGAAGATTATGCGGGGGTGAAGAAATGGATTCTGGAAGCAGTGGAAGTCTAAAATATATCGTGTGGCTTCAAAATGCTCAATTATTTTTTTGATCTGAGTCAGATTATTCGGTAGATGAAGCGTAGCGATGCGCCAAATTATTTCTGGATCTATGCGAGTCGAACACTCCCTTAATGCAAATATTGATCTTCTCAATACTGCTAACTATATCATAAAGAAATAAAGTAAACTCCCTCTCATTCGACTTCAAACCCATTTCAAATCCTGAAGAATGCGGCTACGCATGGATTCTCTGATTGCCTTCTGGGTGACCAGATCAACGCGAATCCCCAATATCTCTTCAATAGCATCCTGAACTCTGAAAAATTCCCAGCCCACAGGTTCAGCAAATTCTACCAAAATATCTATGTCGCTCGATTCGTCAGCTAGACCCTTGGCGTAAGAACCAAAATATCCAATTTTAGCCACATGATACCTTTCCGCCAAAATAGGTTTCAGCAAAGCTAGTTTCTCGACAAGTATCTGTTCGTCTATCATCAAATGAGAAAAAATATTGGTATCAGGAAAACTGCTACCCAAACATCAATCTTCTTCTTCCTCCATCCGCCGATAGGCTAAAATCCCGCCCGTCACATTCCGGACATTAGAGAAACCATTGGCTTGCAAGTACTTCTGTGCATTGCCGCTTCTGGCGCCCGAACGACAATGAACGATAATTTCCTCTTCTTTTTTGGCCTTTAGATCTTCTAACTCGTCGGGCAGGCTGCCTAAGGGGATGAGTGTGGCGCCTAAGTTATCTTCTTCGTACTCGTGCTCCTCGCGCACGTCATAAAAATTCATTTTTTCGCCGTTGTCGAGGCGCTCTTTCAGTTCTTGTACGGTAATATCCATGTGTTTAGGGGATGTAAGCTCTTTGTTATTGAACAATTTTTGGCTGTAAACTACAGGTAGTAAGTTGTATACCTACTGTTTCTAATTGGTTGCAAGATTATTTATGATGCGAGAAAAGCAAATGAAGTATTTTGAGGAAAAAAGCTTGTTGTCCAAAGTTTGAAACTACCTCTTCAATAAAATCTTCTGACCAACTACCCTCAGCCCATCCGTCAAGCGCAGCAAGTACAGTCCATCTGGCAGTTCGGCAAGGGACGCCTCACGCTGTCCTGCAACAGGTTGAATAGTTTTGGCTTTGATGCCTTGGAGTGAGTAAACGTCGATCTGCTGGATGGCGTCATTGTCCCAGCGAATCATGCCGTTAGTCGGGTTGGGAAAAACCTGCACCTTCAAGGTTGGTAAAGGCTCGGCACTCGTAATGATGCCGCTGGCCTTGCCGCCAAAGAAGGGCCGCACCATTACACTACCCTGTATTTCGGTATTAGCCGCCCACTCGGTGGAGAGGTTGGAGAAAAGCTGAGAAGTACCCAGGTTGGAATTTCGGTCAAAACCTACCGCCAAACCATCCGCGCTGATTTGCAGCCAGCCAACGTAAAATGTGTCCGTGACGGCCACGCCCTCGTTAAATTCGTAGGTTGTGAATTCGTTGCGGGTCGCGCCGTACTTTACGGGTACCGACTTCTGGTACAGCACGCGGTCGGGTCGACCGTCGCGGTTGCTATACACTTGAATGGTAAATCCCTGTCCGCTCACGTCCTTACGGATCGGTACCAGGGCCATCCGTAGCCCACCCAGCGTGTCCGGCGTTTTGGTGACAAACCGCACGACGGTGCGCCCCAGCCGTTGGTTCATTCTGACGCCAAATTCCGCGCTTCCGTCGTCGTAGGCATAGTAGTCGGCCAGTTCAGCAGTGGCGCTAATGGTGTCGTTCCGCCGCAGATTTACCGTCGGGATGGTCGGGTTCTGGTCGTCGGTCGTGAGCAGGTCGAACTTGTAGCGCAGTAGCATCCGCTGTCCAGTGTCGGGCTTAGTGAGAGGCTTGACCGGAACGCTCTTGCGCTGGGTTTGCTGGGCGGCGATGATTTGTGAAACGGGTTCCTGATAGCGTTGGATTTCCTTGCCAGTCAGCAGGTTAGTAATTGTGAAGGTGAAAGATGTAAAATTGAAGTTATTGAAAAGGTTGACGATGTCGGTGCGGACGCTATCGGTAGTTTCGGCAGTAGGATTGGCGAAATAATGCTTGAACGGCATCGCCGTGTAGCGCTTGAAAAGCGGCGTGAGGGGCTTCCTGACAGCAATGTCCTTAATGAAACGGTCGGAGATCGAGCGATTTTTATTTAAATAAATGTAGTCGAGATGCCAGGTGTCGAAAGCTCCTGACGAGCGGCCAAAGGCCCGAAAGCGAAACTGAAAATTGGCGTGCAGAAAACCCGGGTCTTTGATAGGAAGAAAAGTACGCCGGAAAGTAGTGTCGGGGTCGCCACCGCCGCGTTTCCAGACCGCGATCCAATCTCCCTTCTGGTTCAGAAATTCCAGTCGGAAAGTATCCGCGCGATCAGGTAGTTCGCCGAGCCCTTTGGGTTGGGTATAAAAACTCAGGTACAACGAATCGCCAGATACCAATCCGGCCAGATTGATCAGCTGCGAAGTCAGCGTGTCGGAATCGCCCTGCGCCTGTTCACTAACAAAATTATAGGGAACGCCGTCGGCTTTCAAGCCGTCGAAGGTCGCGAT
>NZ_JBGSXF010000314.1:0-36910 GCF_041751555.1 Persicitalea sp.
CTGAAACGCCCGCGCCGCCGAGTCAGGACTGACGTTACACTCCCGGATGTCTATCTGGATTTGCTCAAATTGCTGACAGAAGCCAATCAGTTGCTCCGAAGGCGTTGGCTCCGTCTCTTCCTTTACATTCCATCCCATTAAGGCCATAATGACCAAAAGGGCCAGCAGGCTGTTTAGTGTGTTTTTCCAAATCATAAACCTCTCTTCCTCGATCTTCGTCTATTAGATAAGCTAATACAGCTTACATCATGTAAAACGGCTTACAAAAAATGTGCCTCAACTAGCTGTTTCCAAACTCACCATGCGATAAATATCAGCTAACTCGATCTCACAATCTCCGATTTTAACAAGTGGATTTTCCTCATCGTAAATACGCAGCGTCCATTCGTGCGGTGTGTTTCGGGCAAAAACCTCAATCTTTCTTTTCTTGGTTGAAACTAGTACGTACTCTTTCAGACTTTCCAATGTCTGGTAGCATTCGTATTTTTCACCACGGTCGTAGGATTCGGTACTTTTGGAAAGGATTTCGATAACTATGTAAGGATTGGTCAGCGCGTCTAGTCCCTGCTTGGTTTTTGTGTATTTAGGTTCTTCGCATACAATGGCAAGATCAGGAAAAGCATTTCGATCACATGCCTCAATACGAACCAGTTGGTCGCTGCTGTACACGTAGCAGCCTTGCCTTTTCAAACAGTCAAAAAACTCGCCTATCAAGTTCGCAGCGATAATATTATGCGGAGGCTTTGCCCCCGACACCGCCATGATGTCGTTGTTGGGCGGAAAAAGTGGCAATCCTGATTCTGCTGTCACTAGTTGGCCGTCGCGCTCCTCGATAGGTTCGCCCCACATGGTGTAAATTTCCCCGGCGCGGTATTCGAGTTTGACTTCGGATTTTTCAAGAATCTCGAAGTATTCCTCTTGGGAAAAGACGGTAGTTGTGGCAGCAGCCATAATTTGCAGTTTTTACCAAATATAAGAATTTTCGTTCTGGAATAAAAAAGCAAAATCTCAATAGTACGCCCCTGGAACCAGGTAGTTTGTCACGTAGTCTTCAATTCCTGCTTCCAACGAATGGAAAGGCTGTGCGTACCCGATGGAACGCAGTTTGTCCATCGACGCCTCAGTGAAGTACTGGTACTTATCGCGAATGTCTTCGGGCGTGTCGATGTACTCCACGATGGGGCCGATCTGCATGGCCTGGAAAGTGTTTGCCACTAAGTCTTTGAACGTCCGCGCCTGCCCACTGCCGAGGTTGTAGATGCCAGAGTTTTTACGATGATTCATCAGGAACAGGCAGACGTCCAGCAAATCCTTGACATATACGAAGTCACGCATCTGCTCGCCGTCCTTGAAATCAGGATTATGTGAGCGGAAAAGCTTCATCTTTCCGGTATCCTTAATCTGGTGGTAGGCGTGGAAGATCACCGACGCCATGCGACCCTTGTGGTACTCATTAGGGCCGTAGATGTTAAAAAACTTCAAGCCGGCCCAGAAAAACGGCTTCTTTTCCTGCTGCAACGCCCAGATATCGAACTCATTCTTGGAGTCGCCGTAGGCATTAAGGGGTTGAAGTTGCGGGATTTGGGACTCATCATCGACGTATCCCAATTCGCCGAGGCCGTAAGTCGCCGCCGAAGAAGCATAGACCAACGGGATTTGGTAATTGACACAACGCCGCCAGATTTCCTTAGAGTATTCGACATTCAACTCGTCAAAAATGGCACGGTCGAACTCCGTCGTGTCCGTGCGGGCCCCGATGTGAAAGATAAATTCGACCTCTTCCTGGTTTTTATCCAGCCAGCCGAAGAATTCGCTGCGCTCGACGCGCTCCTGAATGGTCTTGCCTTCCAGATTATCGGCCTTTTCGATTTTGGAAAAGTCATCGACAGCGATGATGAAATTAAAGCCTTCCTGGTTCAGTTTGCTGACCAGGCAGCTTCCAATGAAGCCCGCGGCACCTGTTACTACAATCATTGGGTTGACAGTTGACAGTTGACAGTTGACAATGTTATTGTCCGACAACTGATGATACTACTTAAAAAGTTGTAAAGTTAATCACATTGCTCCCCTCCTTTCCAAACAAACCGTATTTTTGCATTTAAAATGAGATGGTCAGGCGAAGCAACTGTCCACCGTCAATTGTCAACCGTCAACTGAAAAAGTGGTTTACGTTACCCGAAAAGAGCATTTTAACGCGGCGCATCGGCTGCACAACCCTAACTGGTCGGACGAGAAAAACCGGGCGGTGTTCGGGCCGTGCGCCAATTTGAACTACCACGGCCATAACTTCGAGCTGATGGTGACCGTGAAAGGCGTGCCCGATCCCGAGACGGGTTTCGTCATTGATTTGAAGGTACTGGGCGACTTGATCAAGCAGCGCGTTATCGACAAAGTGGATCACAAAAACCTGAACCTGGACGTAGATTTCATGGCGGGCAAAATGGCTTCCTGCGAGATTTTCGTGATGGAAATCTGGAAACTACTGGCCCCGCCCATCGCGGAAAAAGCCCCCAATGCCCGGCTGCACTACATCAAGCTGGTCGAGACGCCCAAGAACTTCGTGGAATATTACGGCGAATGAAGTACTACCTCATCGCTGGTGAACGCTCGGGCGACCTGCACGGTGCCAACCTTATGAAAGGCATCCACCAGCACGACTCCGACGCAGCGTTCCGCGCCTGGGGCGGCGATCTCATGCAAGCACAGGGTGCGACGCTCGTCACGCACTACACGGACATGGCCTTTATGGGATTTCTTGAAGTGGCGAAGAATCTCTTTACGATTCTGAGTTTCCTGAAAAAGTGCAAGAAAGACATTCTGGAATATCAGCCTGATGTCCTGATTCTGATCGACTACCCCGGCTTCAATCTACGCATGTCGGCTTTTGCCAAAAAGCGCGGAATTAAAGTCTGCTACTACATCTCGCCAAAGGTGTGGGCCTGGAACCAAAAGCGGGCCTGGAAGATCAAGGCTACCGTGGATCGAATGTTCGTTATCTTTCCCTTTGAGGTAGATTTCTACAAAAAATACGACTACGATGTCAGCTACGTAGGAAATCCACTCATGGACGCGATTGAGACTTTCACTCCCGATCCTGATTTCTCTAAAAAAAATAATCTTGAAAACAAAAAAATAATCGCCCTCCTGCCCGGTAGCCGAAGGCAGGAAGTAATCGGGATGCTGGACACGATGCTGAGCGTCAAAGAATCTTTTCCTGAGTACGAATTCGTAGTAGCGGGCGTGAATTCGCTTCCGGATTCACTCTACGAAAAGTACCAAAATTTACCGCGCGTCACCGTTGTCTTTGAAGCTACCTACGACTTGCTATCGGTCGCCGAAGCCGCCTTGGTAGCATCGGGAACGGCAACGCTGGAAACAGCCCTGTTTTCCGTGCCGGAGGTAGTTTGCTACCGTACAAGCGGCGTGTCTTATGCAATTGCCAAAAGTCTCATCCGGGTACCGTTCATCTCGCTGGTCAACCTGATTATGGAAAAGGAAGCTGTCAAAGAATTGATTCAAGCCGATTTTTCTCAGGAAAACCTGACTGCCGAACTTGGAGCCATCCTGCCCAATGGCAAAAAAAGAAAGCGTATCGAGGCCGACTACAATACCCTGCAAGAAAAAGTAGGAAAGTCCGGCGCTTCTCAACGCGCCGGAGCGGAGATAGTGTCAATGTTGAATGAGAGAATGAGAGGATGAGAGAATATTGCTTTCGCCAAAAAGCACTCTATTCATTAATTCACTCATTCAAAATTATTTGATAAGGTACCCCGCCCGTTCGATGTTGTTCAATGTCAGGCCAGCACCTCTTGCTACCGTTTTTAACGGCTCTTCGACCACGTGAACGTTCAGGTGGGTTTTCTTGGAAAGACGGCGATCCAGGCCGTGCAGCAGCGCGCCGCCACCCGAGAGGTACATCCCACGCTGGAAAATATCGCCCGCCAGTTCGGGAGGCATTTCTTCCAGGAGTTTCATGACCGATTCCTCTATCTTGGTCAGTGATTTATCAAGACAATGCGCGATTTCAGCTTGGGTGACGATAATCTGTTTAGGCATGCCCGTCAGCAGATCGCGGCCTTTCACCTCATACTCCCTGCGTGATTCGGGCAGGTCGGTCAGGGCCGCGCCGATGCTGTGCTTGATGCGCTCGGCGGTGGGCTGCCCGATAAGCAGATGGTATTCGTTGCGGATGTAAAGCTCGATGTCGGCGTCGAGCGTATTGCCCGCCACCCGCACCGACTGGTTGCAGATGATGCCGCTGGAAGCGATCAGCGCAATTTCGGTAGTACCGCCGCCAATGTCCACGACCATGTTGCCCTCTGGTTCTTCTACATTCAGACCAATGCCGACGGCGGCGGCGATGGGTTCGTGAATGAGGTACAAGCGGCGTGCGCCCAGCGTTTCGGCGGAGTCTTCCACGGCACGTTTTTCCACTTCGGTGATCCCCGAAGGGATGCAAACTACCATGCGGATGAAGGGTTTGAAAAAACTGCGGCGCAGGCCCACCATCGCCATCATGCCACGGATCATCATCTCGGCCGCGTTGTAGTCGGCGATAACGCCGCCTTGCAACGGCCTGACGGTACGAATGTTATCGTGGGTTTTCCCTTCCATCTGCATGGCCTCATTGCCTACGGCCAGCATTTTGTTGGTCAGACGATCGAAAGCCACGACGGATGGCTGATCGACTACGATTTCATTTTGGTGAACAATCAAAAAGTTAGCGGTGCCTAAATCAATGGCTATATCGTGATTCATTGTATGTTCTTTCTAAAAGCAGGGGATGGCAAAACAGCGTTCCGGAAAGTAAAGCCGAAAACATTGAAAACAGGAAAAGGTTGGGGCACGAAACAGCCTGTGCGGCATAAGGAAAAACCACAGCGTAGCGGCTTTTCGTCTCTCGAATTCATTCTCTCTCTCAAAAACTTCTTCCCGCACCTAAATCCGAACGTTATAATTGGGTGATTGGCTCAAATATACGTGGATTCGAAACAAGAAACGAACCGATGGTTTCAGGAAAGTAAAATTTTCAGTATTAAGCCGGAATTTCGCCCGTTTGCACGTAACTTTTGAGCCATGTTTTCCGGGGACCTTGAATTGTAAGGTAAAAATCATAAAACGCCCGCATGTCTGCCTGGTAATCACCCGTAAGGTAGAGTGGCTCACGGACCACGAAGGCTTTTCGGGGATAGTCGAAGCCGACCAGAATGAGTGGTACCTTAGCTTTGAGGGCCATAAAGTAAAAACCACGTTTCAAAGTACTGACGTCGTCGCGGGTACCTTCGGGAGTGATGGCGATATGCATGGCTTCATTTTCTTGAAAAATGTCCACGACAGCATCCACGAGATTATTGGCTTTGCTTCGATCCACAGGCTGACCGCCCAGTGCCCGAAAAAACCAACCAGAGTACCATTGGAAAATTTCTTTTTTGGCCAAAAAACTGATGTTGAACTTCATTTCTGCCCGCGCTCCGATGCTGATGAATAAATCCCAGTTAGAGTGATGCGGCGCGCCTACCCATATTGCTTTTTTAATGTCATAGGGTGGTTGGCCAATGACTTTCCAGCCGAGAAATTTGTAAAGAGAAGCGAACATGAATGATGGTAGTTGAGGCGTATTTGCGTGCTAGCGTGGATAGTGGTGATGTGACGGCGTTCCCTGGCCGTACTAAAAGAACGCCCTCACGCTCAAAACTACCCCGTAATATTCAGCCCAAAGCTACCCGTAAAATTCAAATTCCCGTTCATTTGAATGTTTCTAACCGTGATGGGCCCATTGACCTGCACGGCGTGGCCCGTGTTGATGCGGACGTACTCGTTGGCAAAGGGCGGGCGACCCGCCGTCCACACGTTGTTGTCGTTCCAATTGCCGGAGGCGACCGTCTCGATGACATCTGAGAAAAGCGAAATAGTATCAAAATGCCCGAAAAGGTGCTGATCTGTTTTGGTAGTCGTCGCGCCGAACCAATCGTTGAGCACATCGGTATAGACACGCCGGAAGTCGATCTGCATGGCGATGTCGCGGTCGGTTTCCCAGGGCATGGGGTTCACGGGTAACAAGCCATTGGTCAGGTCAGGATTCACCCCCACCGTTTGTCGCTTGACGGCCGTACCGAAGACGAACATCGGCCCGCCCACGCCGTGGTCGGTGCCTTTGGAGGCATTCGGGGTCGCACGGCGACCAAAGTCCGAGAAGGTCATACCAACTACCTTATCCTCGATGCCTTGTAGTTTCAGATCCTGCTGGAACGTAGAAATAGCTGTGGAAAGCTTGTCTAACAGCTTGGCGTGTTTGCCTTCGGTATTGTCCGAGTAATCGACCTGTCCGGCGTGGGTATCGAAACCATTCAGCGAGACAAAGTAAATCTTGGTTTTCAGGCCACCGTGAACCAGCCGGGAAACGATCTTCAATTGCTCGGCCAGAGAGTTTTTTGCTGATTTGGGCGGGTAGGTGGCAAGATTGGCTCCCGCGTCGGCGGCTTGCTTGATCTCCGCCGCGTAGCCGATGGAGAGTACTTGCTGCTTGCGGACATGAGCAATCAATTCGCCCGCGTCGCAGCAGGGCAGATTCCCCGCCAGGGGCTCGAATTCGGCGCTGACGAGGGCGTAAAAGTTGTCGGGATCGTTGATGGCAATGCCCATCGACTGCTGACTGCCAAGCAGGGTGGTTGAGGTCAGATAGCCAATCTGGATCGCCAGCGGGTCTTCCATTTCGGCGGTAGGGTACTGCGCCGGGTAGCCGGGGAAGCGGTCTTCGAGGTAGCGCCCCGCCCAGCCGCTATTTTCGGTTTGGTCGGCGTCCACGGCGGTCATCAGGATATCCGTCGAGCGAAAGTGCGAGCGGCTGGGATTGGGGTACGACACCGAATGAATGATGGAGAGTTCCCCCTCATTGTACAGGGCTTGTAGTCCCGTCAGATTAGGATGCAACCCCGTGGCATCGTTACCTGCCAGTGGCAGTACTTCGTTTTCGGGAATAGCGATGTCGCTGCGTAAATTCATATAGGCCGGGAACTGATCGCGTGGAATCACGGTATTCAGCCCGTCGTTACCGCCGTTCAGATAGACGATGACCAGCACCCGATCCTGATAGGCCGCGCCCGTCTGCATCAGCGAACGCACCAGCGCCGAATTCCGGCCCAGTGCCTTCACACCAAAGCCGTCCAAAGTCATGGGCAGCACCATAGTGGAAGCCGCCGCTGCAAGAAAGTCTCTTCTTTTCATCTTGAAAACAATTAGTGAATGTTGGACGGGGTCGCCCGGCGATGTCGGAATTAGTGAATATGGCTGACGCCTTTTTATTTACTAATCGCACGGGCGACCCCGTCCGACATTCACCAATTCAAAATTAAAAAACGTGATACTCCGCCATCCGCAGCAGATACCGCATGAGGGAGCGGGTGCGCCAGAGGATGGTGTTTTGTTTGTCTTCGTCGTTGGGGTCGGCACGGTAAGCATTCCACTCGAAGAGCCAGGTAGTGCGGCTGAATCCCATCATCATGATCGTATCGATCAGAAATTCTTTTTGGGCCGGAAAAAGATCGGTAGCAAAAAGATTTTCAAGAAAACCGTCCAGCACCGTTTCGCAGGGGATAGCGGGAGTATTCAGATCCGAAAAGTTCGGCTGCATCGAACTTACCCATGCCAAGAGGTCGATGCCCAGTTGGTAACCGGGCTTCACCTCGAACCAACGCCAGATGAGGGCATCGGTGAAGTTGCTGCGCAAGGCAAGCGTGGTAGTGTTCACCCAGTTGGCAGAATACCCTGGCTGGTAATATGGGTCGTACCCAAAAACCGACGATTGGTCGAGTACCTGAAGCTGCATATCGTTCATATTCCAGTGGAAGAATTCCATCAGTTTACGAAAGGCTACGTAGTCAGTCATCATGTTCGGGACGGGCTGCTCAAAAAATCGGATAGAACCGATCATCAATTCGGCGGGTGATTTTACGATAGCACCGCGATTGGCCGAATCAAAGAAAATATCGCTCGTCAGGAGTTTCTTGACCACAGGCAGAATAGCGTAGTCGTTGCCCGGACTCTTGAAAAAGGTTGCAAGCGGTACAATAACGTTGTCCTCGATATCTTGCGTAACGTTGGGGTTGACGTACCAGCGGTAAAGCTTTCGGCAGATGAACTTCGGCGTTTCGGGGTGATCGAGAAGCATCGTCACCAAATCGTTCAATTCGTCGTCGCCCGCTGTGGTCCCGGAGCGCCCGGCGACTACCGTATTGCCATAATACGACGAAAACGCTTTATCGGTCGTATCATGACGGTTTGAGGTGAAAGTAGTTTCAAAACTAGTTGAACCTTCGCTATAAAAATTGGTGTAATTCCAGCCTGTAAGAGCGCGAGCAGCAGCCTTTACATCGTCTTCGGTGTAATTATTGTTTCCAGCAAAATCCTTGTTACCTACCGTAAAAAGCTCCTGCAACTCACGGGCGTAGTTTTCGTTAGGGCTACCTTTTCTGTTCTGATTACCGTTGAGATAGCGCAGCATCGCCGGATCCTTGGTGATGGCTACCACCAAAAAACGAAAATTCCCGAGGGCATTGTCGCGAAGCAAACGTAGATAGCGATCCAAAAAGCGGTAGTCGTCCACCTCCTCACGGGTAGTAACAAAGTGATTTTGCCAGAAAAGCGTGAGCTTGTCTAGTAGCGAAGGCGGGACATCTTGGCGCGCCATTTGCCCCATCCACCAGTACTTTATGTAAGTCCCGAACCAAAAGTTCCGATCTCCGTTGAAGGGCTTGTCGAGATACGTCTGGCCAGCATTGGGTTTCGTTTCGTCGAATTCTATGGGAGGCGGAGGGGTACTTACATAGCTGACGTTGTCCAGCAGCGCCTGGACAGCCTGGGCGGGTGTCAGACCGACGAAACTCGTTATTTCGGAAGGCGTTGGACCAAAGGTAGCCCGTCGCAGTAGGTGTGCCGCTTGTTGAGAATCAAGCGGTTGCGTTTTTAGATCGAGATAGGGCATTTAAGGGGATTACTTCTGTACACATTTTTGTCACTTTCCTCTTAGATGTATGTATAGAAGTCAAACTCTCAGTTGGCTAAGTACGGCATTTGTCGCTAAATCTCAAAGCAATCACCAAAAACCTCGTAGATTTGTGTCTCTACACATCCGAAAATTTCTAATGCCTGCTACCTAATGTCTACTAAATGAAACGCCGGGATTTCGTAAATACTGCGCTTGCTACTGCCGGACTCACGCCCTATCTGGGCAGTACAGCCAGTCTCGAGAACCAGCCCATGGTACCCGCAGTGGTAACTCCCGCCGCGGGCTATTCGCTCAAAATCCTGGCTACCAACTGGGGTTACCGGGGGTCAGTAAATGAACTTTGCGCTGCTGTCAAGAAAGAGGGTTACGACGGCCTGGAACTTTGGTGGAACAACGACGCCGACGCCCGCAAGGCTATGTTTTCGGCTTTGAAAAAACACGACCTTGAATTGGGCTTTCTCTGCGGCGGTGGCCAAACTGACTTCGCCACGCATCTGGATTCTTTCAAGAAATCTATCGACGGTGCGACATCCCAAACGGAGATAAAACCTCTGTACATCAACTGCCACAGCGGCCGCGACTTCTTCACCTACGAGCAGAACAAGGCATTTATCGACTACACCACGCAGGCTTCCGAGCGCAGCGGCATTCCGATCTACCACGAGACTCACCGTAGCCGGATGCTTTTTGCGGCCCACATCGCCCGGAACTTTATCGAACAAAATCCGGCTTTACGCCTGACGCTCGATATTTCGCACTGGTGCAATGTCCACGAGTCGCTACTTGAAAACCAGCCGGAAAACGTCGCTCTGGCCCTCAGCCGCACCGGACACATCCACGCCCGAGTCGGCCACGCCGAGGGGCCTCAGGTCAATGACCCTCGTGCCCCGGAATGGAAGGCAGCAGTGGATGCGCACCTGGGTTGGTGGGATGCCGTAGTGGCTGAGAAAAAGAAGAATGGCCAACCGTTGACGATATTGACAGAGTTTGGGCCACCAAACTACTTGCCGACTGTCCCCTATACCAATCAGCCCGTAGCTGATCAGTGGGCCATCAATGCCTACATGATGCGAATGCTGCGCGAACGCTACGTCTGACCTGAGCCATTACTGGCACACTATTTATAATAAAGAGTCAATCCAATCTAGTCTAAGATTCCCCTCCCGCCGAGTCGCATGAGTTCAAGTTCTAAAGACACTTTGATTTCCAAGAATATAGATGAGAAACTCCTCGTTTTTTACGAAGGGTGGACTTTCATGGCTAAGTTCTTTCGGGAGCTTTTTCGGGGACGTCCCGAATTCCAGGAAATCATCAAGCAGTGCTATCAAATCGGCTACAAGTCGCTCCCGCTAATCTCACTTACAGGATTCATTACGGGCATGGTATTCACCAAGCAGTCGCGGCCTTCACTTATGGAATTTGGGGCCACCTCGTGGTTGCCTTCGCTGGTTTCGATTGCCATCGTGCGGGCATTGGCTCCGCTCATTACCTCGCTCATCAGCGCGGGAAGGGTAGGCTCAAGCATTGGGGCGGAATTAGGCTCTATGCGCGTCACCGAGCAAATTGATGCCATGGAGGTTTCAGCCGTGAACCCCTTTAAATTTTTGGTCGTGACGCGGGTTATCGCTACTACCATTAGCATTCCCATCCTTTCTTTCTACTGCGCATTTGTCGGTTTGATGGGCTCCTTTCTGGATGTCACGCTCAATGAGGAAACCAACATCATTGCTTTTTTCAAGAGCGCCTTTGAGCAAATCACTTTTCTAGATATAAATTCCGCTCTTATTAAGGCCATCGCTTACGGTTTCACGATCGGGATGGTGGGCTGTTACAAAGGGTACAATGCCCGCAACGGCACGCAGGGCGTGGGTCGGGCGGCTAACTCTGCCGTGGTACTTTCCATGTTCCTGATATTCATTGAGGAAGTCGCCATTGTGCAGGTAACCAACTGGTTTAGATAAGCAGATCATGAAGAACCAAACCGAAAGCTTGCAAACCCAAACTCTGCCGGAAGGGGAAAACGTGATTTCTGTGCGTGATCTTTACAAATCGTTCGGTGATTTGCATGTATTGCAGGGCGTTAATCTGGAGGTGGAGAAAGGGCAAAATGTGGTCGTGTTGGGCCGCTCAGGAACGGGAAAATCAGTTTTGATTAAAATAATCTCCGGTCTGCTGAAACTCGACCGAGGCAGCGTAAAAGTACTGGGCCAGGAAGTCGGTGACCTCGATGAGAAAGAATTGCGGGAACTACGGAAACGCATTGGCTTTTCATTTCAAAACAGCGCGCTCTACGATAGTATGACGGTGCGCGAAAACCTGGAATTTCCCTTAGTGCGGAACGTGAGCAACCTTAGCCGAAAAGAAATCAATAGTTCGGTGGAGGAAGTGTTGGAATCGGTTGGTTTGTTGGCGGCCATCAACCAGTCGCCAGCCGAACTCTCTGGTGGGCAGCGTAAGCGCATTGGCATCGCGCGGACACTCATCATGAACCCCGAAGTGATGCTTTACGATGAACCCACCGCCGGACTCGATCCCACGACCTGCATCGAGATCAACGAACTTATTAACGAGGTGAAGGAGAAATACCGCACGACCTCGATTCTGATTACCCACGACTTGACCTGCGCCAAGATGACAGGCGATAAGTTGGCCATGCTATTAGACGGAAAGTTTGTAAAACAAGGTACTTTCGACGAAGTATTCAGCAGCGACGACGAGCGCATTAAGAGTTTTTACGATTATAATTTTACGGATGATGAGGCGTGAGGAGGGCTTCGGCTCCGCTCAGCCTGACAAAGGCACGAAGGCACGAAGGCACAAAGGCACAAAGGCACAAAGGCACAAAGGCACAAAGGCACAAAGGCACAAAGGGTAGTTTGAAATCACCTGTTACAGTTCCCAAATTTTAAAATTACATTCAAGTACAAAAAAAGTCGATGCGTTGTCATAGGCACACTGTCAACTGTCAACCGTCCACTGTCAACTAGAAAGCTATGAGTAAAACACCCAACCCCCAAAGACGCGCCGTGACTGTCGGTTTATGGGTTTTAGCTGGCCTGATCATTTTCGTGGTAGGTATCATGATCATCGGCGGGATGCGGAAATCCTTTGTTCCCAAGATCGTCGCAAAAGCCACTTTCGATGATGTGAACGGATTACAAGTAGGAAATAACATTTGGTTTTCTGGCGTGAAGGTCGGGACGATCAAGGGTATTTCCTTCGTGGGTAGTTCTCAGGTGGAGGTATTGCTGAACATCGAAGAAAAATCCCAGCAGTACATCCGAAAAGATGCGGTGGTCAAGATCAGTTCCGATGGTTTGATCGGCAATAAAATCGTCGTGATCGAAGGCGGTACGCCGAAAGTCGAGCCGATTCAGGACGGCGATGTGCTGCGCGTAAAGAAAGAAGACAGCCAGCAGGACATCATGAATACGCTGCAAGCTAACAATAAGAACATCCTGGCCATCACCGACGATTTCAAGGAGATCAGCGGCAAGATTCGCAAGGGCGAGGGCTCGATTGGCAAACTACTGGCTGACGAACAACTGTACAAAAACATCGAAGTGACGATGGCGACCTTGCAACGGGCGGCGGGTCAGGCGCAGAACGTGACCAGTTCGTTGAATACTTACGCCGCCAAACTCAACAAACCCGGCGGCCTGGCCAACGACGCCGTCACCGACACGCTTATCATGCGCAAAGTAAGGCTTACTGTGGCTGAACTCAGCGAAACCGCTAACACCGCCCGCGCGATGGTCGAAGGTTTGAAGAAAACGACCCAGGATTTATCCACCGACTTGACCAAGAACAACGACAATGCCGTGGGCTTACTGCTGCGCGACAAAGCCACGGCCAACGACATTAAAACTACCATTCAAAATCTTGAAAGTAGTTCAGAAAAACTGGACGAGAGTATGGAGGCCCTGCAACACAATTTCTTGCTGCGCGGCTTTTTCCGCAAGAAGGAAAAGCGCGAGAAAGTAGTAGTCGATTCAATCAGGCTGAAAGCCGAAGTAGTTCAGTAAGTTGAGAACGGAAAGTTGAGAGTGCTTTTTAGTCAGACTCCTTGACTGTCCACTGTCCACTAAATTACGTTTTCCTTTTTTTCTTCTTTGCGGAAGGGAATAGAATATTGTTAAGAATCAGTCGATAACCCGGTGAGTGTGGGTAAAGATTGAGATCCGTTCCCATGCGGTGGCCACCGCGACGCCCCTCAGGGTCGTGGCCGCCGTAGAAAGTCCACTGTCCTACCCCAATTTCACCGTAGAGGTATCGATCCGACGACTTGCTTTGGCCCATCACCAGTACGTTCGATTTTACGGTTTTCTTGGTGAAAGCCGAAGTTTGCCCGCTGAATTCGCGGATTTGAAACTCGTGGTTCTGCACCAACATGGACGGAATAACGTCCCATTTGGCTGAAAAGTCAAAGAGGGTGAACACATCGTCGCTGCTACCGAAGCCGTAACTACCCAGTGAGGCATTGATGTCCGAAAACCACATTCCGCCGTAGCCGTTTTCCAGTTGTAGTTCAAAGTTCTCAAAGGCAAAAGTCTGGCTGAAATCCAGTTTCGACTGCGCCCCCGGCTCAATACCATCGCCGTCGAACTGCGAATCCACAATATCGACTCCCTCGGCGGCCAGAGCGATGTCAAACGTCTCAGCCCCCGAACACATGGCAAACAAGTACCCTCCACCCGCACAGAATTCCTTGATTCTTTTAGCCACGGCCAGCTTCATCTGCGATACCTTAGCATAGCCGAATTTTTTGGCAATGTCTTCCTGCGCCTGAATATCCTCATGCGACATTCGCCGCAGGTTCCGGCCAAACTGCCCCGTAAAGTCTTCGTGGTGCAGGTGCAGCCAGTCGTACTTAGCCAGGTCGCCATCCAGAATCTCCTGGTCATAAACTACCTCAAAGGGAATTTCGGCGTATTTGAGGGCTAACAGTACGGCGTCGTTATACTCGAAGGTGGCCGGGCCAATCTTAATCGGTGAATACACCGCAATTCGGGCTGCTTTGTGCAACTTCACAGCGTCCATATTAACTTCCGGTACGGCAATTTGGGTGAGGACATTCGCCGCCTTCGCGTCAGAAATCACCTCGTAAGTCACCCCCCGCACGCGGCACTCCTTTTCGATTGTAGAAACGTACTTTATCAAATAGCTCCCCCCCCTGTAATTGAGGAGCCAGTCCAAATCCAGGCCATCTTTCAGTACTGAGTAGGCAATCCCGTAGGCTTTCAGGTGATTAGACTGTTTATCGTCCATCGGGATCAAGATGTGGTTGGCGTAGCCGACGGTAGTTAGGAACAGGAGTACAATCGCTCCTACACTTCGCACTTTCGCCCTGGTGGATGGATCATTCATTTTCATAGGTTAACCTCGTTTGACTAATCCCTGGAAGTGTTCGAGTAAACGGTAGTCTAATTCTTTCACCGTCAACCAAATCTAAACAATATTGTTTGGGAAAGCAAAATGGCTATATTAGAAGAAAGTTTGCAGTCAACTACCCGAAGAATACTTCATCGAGCGATGATCCACTCTCTCATCCTTTCTCTTACCTGTGTTCTGCTTAGCTGTTCGACAGTCACGTACCCCAAAATGCAAAGCAGTACCCGGATTTACGTCCCATTGGGCGGGAATTCCTGGATAAAAGCGGCCGACACCGAAAAGGTCGGTGAATTGGGGTTGACTGATTGGCGCAGCCCGAAAGCAGCGATCGTGACCTACGTGCGGTTGGCCAAACCCGGCAAGGTCAAGGCATTCCTGGATGGTGAAATAAAGGCAGGCAGTACAATTAGAGCTACTATCGGAGATAAATCCGTCGTTCAAACTTTCGAGCAGGAAAGCGAAACTGAACATTACCTGGGTGAGTGGGAAGTCGAAAAACCAGGCTATCTGGAAATTGTATTTTCCGGCGTGCAAAAGACGGCTGAAACTTTCGGCCAGGTCAAGGGTTTGGTTTTGGCAGGAAGCGCGGTAAACGATTCGGCGTCCTTCGTCAAGAATAATGAGGACAATTTTTTCTATTGGGGACGGCGCGGTCCTTCGGTTCACCTGAACTACCCTACCGACGAGCGGTCAAAAATCGAATGGTTCTACAACGAGGTCACGGTACCCGAAGGCCAGGACGTAATTGGCTCCTACTTTATGGCCAACGGCTTCGCGGAAGGGTACTTCGGAATGCAGGTCAACTCAGCCAGGGAGCGACGGATTCTGTTCTCGGTATGGAGTCCTTTCAAGACCGACGACCCCAAGTCAATTCCTGAGAATCAGCGAATCTCCTTACTCCGAAAGGGGAAGGATGTCTACGCAGGAGAGTTTGGTAATGAAGGCGCTGGTGGCCAGAGTTATTTAAAGTTCAACTGGCAGGCGGGCGAAACCTACCGCTTCCTGCTGCGGGGTCAGCCTTCCAACGACAGTACGACTACCTACACGGCATACTTTTTTGCCCCAAAAATTGGCAATTGGCAACTGATCGCCAGTTTTAGGCGTCCCAAAACCTTTACGCATCTGAAAAGGTTGCATTCCTTTCTGGAAAACTTCTTGCCAAAAACTGGGAATGTGAGCCGCCGGGTATATTTTGGCAATCAGTGGGTTCGTAGCCAATCAGGGCAGTGGATGCCGCTGATGCGCGCTAAGTTTTCCGCCGATGCCACCGCCCGAAAAGGGTATCGCCTGGACTACGCCGGAGGAGTTGACCAAAACCAGTTCTATTTGCAGAATTGCGGTTTTTTTGATGAATATGTGAACATAGGGCAAGAATTTCAAAGAAAAAGCATTGTCAATCAGACACCCGGCATAAATTTTGTCAACCTGCCCTAGTTATCAATTTTACACAACTAACGTTTTCATGCCTCTTACCATTAGAAAGAATTTAAAATTCTACCTACTTCTTCAAGTTGCCCTTTGCTTATTAGGTCACCAGTCCTTCGCCCAACGCTTTTCTATCAAAGGCAGCGTGCAAAGTGAAGCGGACCGATCGGCTATGCCGGGTGCTATCGTCACGATTCAGTTGTCCACGGACCAGCAGCCAACGGATGGCGTTTCGGCTGACGCCAATGGTGAATTTTCATTCAATAAAATGGCGGCAGGGTCTTACCTGGTCAAAGTCAATTATTTGGGGTTTAAACCTATTTCCAAAGCCGTAGAGATTGAAAACTCCTCAGTCGATTTAGGGACACTACTTCTGATCGAAGAGGCCAACGACTTACAGGAGGTGCAAGTAATCGGACAGGTGGCCACCGCCATTCAGAAAGGCGACACGACTGAGTTCAACGCCGCCGCCTTCAAAACTGCCGCCGACGCCAGCGCCCAGGATCTCGTCCAGAAGCTGCCCGGTGTGACAATGGAGGACGGCAAGGTGCAGGCGCAGGGCGAGGACGTGCAGCAAATCCTGATCGACGGCAAGCCGTTCTTTGGCACCGACGTGGCTAAAGCATTGCAAAGTCTGCCTGCCGAAGTGATCGCGAATATTCAGGTATTCAACAAGAAAAGCGACATGGCAGAAATGACCGGATTCGCCGACAACGACGAAATGAAAACGATCAACATCGTGACCAGGGAGGATCGCCGCCGGGGGCAGTTCGGCAAGACGACGGTAGGCTATGGCACCAACGACCGCTACATGGCGGGCACAAGCATCAATCTGTTCAATAAAGACCGCCGTTTCACCGTTACGGGCCTGAGCAACAACATCAACACGACCAGTTTCAGCAATGAGGAGGACAATTCCAGGGGTGGGCGTCCGCGCAGCGGCATCATCAAGACCAACCTGGTGGGCGTCAACTACTCCGATATGTGGACGCCTAAGATCGAGGCCAGCGGCAGCTACACCTATACCAACCAAAATAATTTTGGTCTCGAATCGAAGTTTCAGCAGTTTATCAGCGTGGCCGACTCGGGCCGCACCTACGCCGAAAATAGCCGCAGCACTGAAAAAGACGGCATCCACGAGGCAGATATGCGCATCGACTATAAGATCAATAAGCAGAACCGAATTTTGCTTCGTCCCCGCCTGAGCATCCGGCGGGGCGACGATGCCAACTACTTCCTGGGCCGCACCGAAAACGAGAACAGCCCCCTCAACCAGACCGAAAACACGACCGATGCAAACAGTGGCAGCGTGAGTTTCAACAACACGCTCTATTACAGCCATCAGTTTGGGAAAGAGGGCCGTAACGCCACTTTCCGGCTGAGTACGGGGTTCAGAAACAGCAACAGCGAGCGGTACCGCCTGGCCGACAACGAGTATTTCCGCCAACCCGATCGCAACCAGATTCTCAACCAGTTTACCGACTTCGACGGCAAGGGCTTTTCCTGGGAAGGCAAGATTTCGTACACCGAACCCTGGGGTAAAAACGGCCGGATGCAGCTGGAACACGAGCGCGGCAACCGCTACGACGACTCCGACCGCCGGCTCTACGATTACAGCGAGTTCACCGGGGATTACTCAAACCTTAATGTGGGGCTGAGCAACAGCTTCAAGAGTGACTACCTCACCGAAGAGACCGAACTCGGCTACCAGTTCCGTAACGACAAAATGCGGTTGCAGGTTGAGGCTGAGTACCAGCGGGCCAGTCTGCGAAGTGACCAGCTTTATCCCGGCGAGTTCGAGATTAATCGCGACTTCAAAAATGTGCTGCCCTCAGTGCGCTTCGAGTACAATTTCACTAAGTCCAGCAACATCGAACTCGACTACCGCTCCTGGACCGACGCGCCGTCAATCAGTCAATTGCAAAACGTCTATAACATTTCCAATCCGCTCTACGTCCGCACGGGAAATCCGGGCCTGGTACAGTCGGTACAGAATCGCATCCGGGGTCGCTACCGGGCGCGCAATCCCGATAATGATCACACCTTTTACGCCAGTCTCGAGGCGTCGGTGGTGCCCAACTACATCGCCAACAGCACCCTGACGGCCCGCAGCCCCATACCGCTTACGGCCACCGACACGCTGCAAGTGGGTTCGCAGCTATCAAGGCCCGTCAACCTCGACGGCTACCGAACCATTCAGTCATTTATCAACTTCGGTCGGCCCGTTAATTTTATCAAGTCGAAATTTAGTACCTACGCTTACGTCACCCACACCCGACTACCCAGCCTGATCGACTCGATGACCAACTATACTTCCAATACCGGATTCCGGCTGGGCGCGTCGTTGAGTAGCAACATTAGCGAAAACGTGGACTTCTACGTTTCGACCCGCTCGGGCTACAACACGGTGTTGCGGTCTTTGCGCAAAACTTCGGAGAATTTTTTCAGCCAAAGTTCACGTGCCCGGCTGACTTGGGTAATCTGGAAGGGACTGGTCTATCGCACCGATCTCAATCATCGCCTGAACACAGGGCTTTCGGCGGGCTTCAACACCAACTACCTGATCTGGAATATGAGTATCGGAAAGAAGGTGTTTGCTAATCAGCGCGGCGAAATCAGCTTGAGCGTCTTCGACCTTTTGAAGCAAAACATCAGCATCCGCCGCAACGTGACGGACATTCTGGTCGAGGACGTACAGTCCAACGTTTTGCAGCGGTACTTCATGCTGACTTTCACCTACAATCTGCGGCATTTCAGCGGCGGGGCCAAGAGCGAGAAGGATTTTGAGCGGGGAGATTAGATGGACAAAAAGGATTCATTTGCTGGGCCAAACCAGAAATAAGAATTTCTTGGTTCCCAGCCTCACTCCTCACTTTTAGCTGCTCCGCCGCCACCAACGCGCCTTCTGTTGCTTTGAGAGCATCTTGAGGTTCGTTTTGAAGTAGTGCAGCGTTTCGTTCATCTCCCGATTGATGGCAAGGCGAGCCAAAGTCGATTCCTGGATTAGTAGTACGCTGGCGTAAAACAACATGCTGGCTCCTACTATGCTCAGTACCACCGGAAGCCAGGGCCGCTTGGGATTAATTACGTCCAAAATACCCAGGCTCAGGCTTGTAGCGATGAAAACGCCCAAAGCCAGGTACAGCGTAATCAGGGCCCTTTGCAATAACTTGGTACGGTGGGTAGCTTTATTTAAAAGATAAAAAAGCAGAGAAACCTCTGTTTCTTTTTCTTCCGTTTCCTCGGCCCTCACTAAGGCCCTCAGTTCATCAGCCAAATTGCGACTGCGCTCGATAACAGCCGTCAACCGGGTAGAAGTGGTCGTGATCAATGACCCACAGGCCAGAATCAACACCACCGGAGCGACCATCGACGACAGAATTGTCATCGTTTGTGATAGTTTGGTAATGGTCAGCAATTCTTCCATGAGGTCTAAATACTTACTCTAAATCTAAGGACAAGTGGAACGTTAACGCTCACTAAAAACATAATTTTCCGCTATCCACCGTCAACTAAATCGTCGTCCCGCCATCCGCCGTGTAAATCCCGCCCGTGCAGTAACCAGAAGCGGGCGAAGCCAGGAACAGCGTCAGCCGGGCAATTTCCTCGACGGTTCCCATGCGGGCGATGGGTAGGTACTTTGTAAAACGATCGAGCGTTTTCTCGTCCTCCCACAGTGCCTGGCTGAACTTGGTTTTGATCAGGCCCGGACAAACGGCATTGACGCGGATACCATCGCTGCCCAATTCCTTAGCAAGTACCTTCGTGAGCATATTCAGTGCAGCTTTGCTGACACTGTACATCCCTAAACCCGCGTCGGGCGTTAGACCAGCAATGCTGCTGATGTTGACGATGCTACCGCCCCCGCGTGCCTTCATGCTGGGCTGCACGAGTTTGGTCAGTTCCAGTACTGACTGCACATTGACCTGCATGATTTTGTCGAAGGCACTTTCGGGAAATTCCAGTGTAGGGCCGTAGTGCGGATTGGCGGCAGCGTTATTTATCAGAATATCCACGCCGCCATATTCTTCGATTGTCTTTTCGACCAATTCCTGCAACTGCACCCGGTCGCCCACGTGAGCGGCGATCGGCGTCACTTCTGAACCGTGTTCACGCATTTCGGCAGCCAGGGCGTCCAGGTCAGCCTGCTTGCGACTGCTAAGAACTACTTTGGCCCCGGCGTCGGCCATGAAGCGGGCGATGGATTCACCGATACCTTTACTGGCTCCGGTTACGATGGCGACTTTGTCGTTGATTTGGAAGGAGTACATGGGGCTTATGGATTGAAAGTTTATGAGTCTATAAATAAGGAAGTTGCAGAACCAGTTCTTCTACCAATCCCTCGACTCATAGACTCCCTAACTCACAAACTCCCTTTGAACCAAAGGTAGCGATAAGAAAAATGTCGTTCCAGTACCTTCCTCCGTTTCGAACCATATACTGCCCCCAGCGTATTCGATGATACGCTTAGCCATCGCTAATCCCAAGCCAGTGCCGCCTTCACGAGTAGTGAAGTTGGGCAGAAAAACGCGGCTCCTGATATTCTGCGGGATACCCGAGCCGTTGTCCTTCACCTCCACCATCACCGCTTCATTGTGCTTGTAAAGTTTCAGCGTGATTTCAGTGGGGCGTGAGTCAGGAACCGATTGCTGAGCGTTGATGATGAGGTTGCTGATACTGGCTCCAAACTGCTGGCGATCGCCACTTACGTACAGCGGACCGGGGGCAATTTCGCGGCTGAGAACTAGGTTTTTGTTGCTTGAATATAATTCGTAGGCCTTATTGAGTACGGCCGTCACCTCAAAGACCTCGTTCTGTGGCGGTGGCATCCTGGCGATGTCCGAAAACGACTGGGCAATATAGCCGATGTTGTCTATCTGCTCGATGACCGACTCCATCGCGCGACTTACTTTGGCCAGGGCGTCGGGGTCGTCGCGGCGGATGGTGCGCTGTAATTGCTGCAGCGTGAGCTTCATCGGCGTGAGCGGATTCTTGATCTCGTGCGCTACCTGCCGCGCCATCTCGCGCCAGGCCGACTGCTTTTCGGTAGAGGATAGCTCCTGCTTGCTTCCTTTTAAATTGACCAGCATCTGATTGTACTTTTTGATCAGGGTACCGATCTCATCGTTGGAATGCCAGGGTATCGGCTCGTTGAGCTGATCGAGGTTCGTTTGGCTAATTTTGCGAGTAAGTACTCGAAGAGGGTCGATGAGTAAGTTGGCGGCCAGGTAAGACACAAAAAGAAAAATAAGCAGCATAACCGTGAACACGATCAATACCGAAGCCACAATGTCGATAATCTGGCGGTCAAGGCTTGGCCTGGCGTCGAAGAAAGGAATGCTCAATACGCCCAGCAACTGCTGATCGTACGATTTGAGGCCCGCGTAAGCCGTGCTGTACTGTTTGTTACCTATTGACTCATCGAGCAGTACCTGATTCTCTTTCTGCTCAATGATTTGCTTGCGGGCCATTGGATTGATGAGCCCGGAAATCATGCCACTTTGGTACACCAAGGGCTTCGAGGACAAAAGCATACGTCCAGTGGTGTCGTAGAGGTTTATGTCCAAATCCGCATCGCGGGAAATTTGCTGAATCTGCTGCTCGAAATAAGCCTGGCTCATGCGACCCTGCCCGTAATCGTCGATCAGGCCAAGTACGTTGGCCGAAATATTACGAGTATTGCCCAAGTGCGCATTTTCCTGGTTGGTCTGGTAATTATTACTAATAACACGCAGCACGAAGAAAAGTACGATCAGTAGCGGCAGAATAAAGGCGGCATTGAGCAGTACCTGAATCTTGGTCGAGAAAGTGAGGGGTAAATCGTTCAGTCCGTAGCGCAGCGCGTGGCTGAATATCGCCAGCGATACCACCACGACCAGAATAAGGTAAAGAAAGGAGAAATTAGCCAATAGCCCCCGCCAACCCCAGGCTTTGGACGAGACCACAATGAGGCGATCGCGGGTTCCCGACTGCCCGACGTGCCGATAGCCGTGGTGGATGATTCCTCGTTGATTCAGTTCCGGATCTTGCAGAATAGCTTCGGGAAATTTCCGCTCGTAGTTGTAGGAACCACTGCTGTACAGTTGCCGCCCACCTTCAAAGATGGCGTAGCTATATTCCCTGGTTTCGGGAGCTTGCGCAAATCCTTCATCCAGGGGCAGTTCGGGAAAACGGCTGCTGGGCATCCGCCGCCGCTGCCGCAGGTCGAGGACGATATAACCCAGTGGTCGATCGCCCTCGCCAAGCCTAATGAAACTGACGTAATGCTTGCGGCTTTCCCGGTCAGAAACGGCCTCCGCGATGGTATCAAGTGGGGCGGGTAGACCAGCCTCATCAACTAGAAATACCGCTGGATTGTCGGTGGCGTTGTTCGCCCGTTGGTACCTTGTCCGGTAGTAGGTGTAGTCTCGGGCTGCGTCACTGTCATCTAACGGATTGCCCGCGGCGTCGAACGACAAGACCTCTATATCGTACTGGCTCAGATAATCATCAAGATAGTTGGCCTTAACGCGTTGTTGAACAATTTCGCGGGCCAGCGGTATCTGGTTTGAAAATAATGCCATGAGTTCGGAATCATTGGCAATCAAGTCTCGGTTTTTTTCCAGCAAAAACTCCGTAAAAAGATCGTTATCGTTCACGAACTGCCGCCCGAATTCCTTTTTGTTAAGTACATCTTTCTTTTCTTCCTGGTTTTTCGCCACGTAGGTAGTCATTAAGGCGCAGACTAGCGCACCAAGGAAATAATACACCGTGGTGGGGTACCTGAAACCGTAAAAGGCGCGTGGCAGACGCGTCAGATAAAGAATAGCGGTGTAAGCCAGGTGCGCCAGAAAAATCCACTCGAAAGATATCCCCATAAACCAGGTACCCAACACGGCCAGAAAACCACTTATCAGCATAACGGCTAATCCCGGAATGTGATCCGGGTTAAGTCGAATAAACAAACTGACCAGCAGATGAGTGACCATAAAGTATATGGCTGAAAGAACCACAAAGATCGCCAAGGCGGTAATTTTCAGTGCTCCAAACGAGATGCTCAAAGTAATGTCGAGGGTGAAAAACGATTCCCCGTAGATGCCGACTGATTCCTGATAGCAGAGGTAGTACGCCACGTAGCCAGTCAACAAAATCAGCAGCGAAACCAGCCCCTGAAATACGCCATCGCTGCGCGTAAGCCGCCGATAAGTGATGGTTCTAAAATAGATTCCATTGACATACATCAATACAAACAGAACACAAAGACAATTGAGTAGCAGGTCGCCCAAGGAAGGGGCAAGCGGTGAACCCTGGTAGTTTTGAGGATTGAATACGGAGCCTTCATGAAAAGCCAGGGGAACGGAGAATCGCAGCATCAATCCCCGAACAACCACGATAAAAATCATCAGCACGACCAATCCCAGGCCATAGCGATGCCGAGTCCGAAAGTAGCGCACCGACAACACCACGTGAATACCCAGAAAAAGCAAAGCCAGCGACCCCAACACCAGGGTCTGGAATGGTACAGACCGATTGTGATATACCGATTCGTCGGGTGAAGAGACGTAAAACAGCGCCTTACCCTGAGCATCGAGGATAGGTCCTCTGCCATTACCGGGTGCGAGATCAAGGGAGCGGGGGGCTACGGGAAAAATTCCGGGGTCGTAACCCGAAGCCGGGTTGTTGCTCTCATTTTTGAAATAAGAATAAAGCGGGATGGCGGTAAAAAGCTCGTAGCGCGTACTTGCGATATTTCTCCGCTGCGCCAAAAGCAGAAATTTTCCCTGAGCAGTTTCGATCGCCTTCGCCTCGGATTGAACTGCCGATAGCACCCCATAGTCGAAGACATAGCGGTAGTCCGACCAGACCAGCAGACTGGAGTTCTGGTAAAGGTAGTAAGGAGATGTATTGTCCAGCAGCAAATCGGAGAAGGGCTTGTCGGCGGAGGCAGGTAACAAACCCATAGTCTTCGCCATATTCTGTTGTTCCTCTGCAACTTGCGATTGAATTCGCGCTTGCACTGAGTCCAGATATGTTTCGCTACCACTCCCCTTTTCGACGTAAAAAAACCCGATCGCCGCTATCAAAGCCACCACTGCCGCCAGCAGAAAAATATTTTTTTTAAAGAATTTGGACACCGTTTTTGGGCTATTAACAACTGACCATTGACCTAAAACCGTGCCAAAAAGAGGGTAACTTATTTCTGGTTTTGGGTTGAGTTTTCGCTTTCAGTACTTATGGTGAAGCCGGCCCCCGCTTCGCCCTGCTCATAATCGACCGTAACGCCCAGGACATACATCAGGTGGCGGCGATCAATCAATACTTTGATACCCTCGACCCGATACAGACTGTCTTCGACAGTGGGTGTGTCAAATCCCAGTAAGTAGGTGGCACTACACGCACCGCCACGCAGTCCCACGCGCAAACCGTAGTCGTCGGGAATTTTGTTGGCGGCCAACGTTTCCCGGATTTCAGCCTGCGCCCGTTCGGAAATATGAACCGGAGCGGCCAGCGCGTTGTTTACCTCTGGCTCTCCGGAGGTAGTTCCTGCCAATTCTGTCGTTTCTGTTTTCATGTTATTTCATATAAAAACCTAACGGCGACGGTAACAGAGCGTATTTTTGCGCCTGATTTTTTTATCAAACCAAAACTCATGGAATTATATTCCCTCCTGACTTTAATTGCCGTCGCACTGATCGTGACATTTGGCCTTTACCTGATCCTCACCACGCTGGCCGAGAAGATTTTTGAGAAACAAAGATGGGACATAAAGTCCAAAAACACCGAAATCGTGCTGCCGCTGCGTCTGCAAGCCTATGAGCGCATCTGTCTGTTCCTGGAACGCATCACGCCCAATCAACTACTTCTGCGCACGGCGGGTTCGGCCAGCAATGCACTGGAATTTCAGCAAATTCTGCTGCGCGAAATCCGGGAGGAATTCAACCATAACCTGGCCCAGCAAGTATATATGAGCAACGATGCCTGGGAGCAGGTCAAGAAAGCGGTGAACGAGGTGCAGTCGCTCATCAACCAGGCCGCGTCCGACGTGGACGCCGAAGCTCCCGCCAACGAACTCGGCAAGCGTATCTTCGAACGCGTCATCCAACAAGAAACCCAGCCCTGCACCGTGGCATTGCGGATCGTGAAAGAGGAAGTGCAGCGAATATTTTAATTTTGAATGAGTGAATGATAGAATGAGTGAATATCGGACACCGAATTCATTTTTATTCTAGCGCAGCGGCGCACCGCCATTCACTCATTCGCCCATTCTATCATTGAATAAGTGCTTTACCCCCCCAATTTAGAACATAAACTCGGCTTTGACCGCTTGCGGGAGTGGCTGAAAGAAGCTTGCATCAGCCCGCTGGGACGAGCCTTTGTGGATAAGATTCGCTTTTCCGATAATTTCGGATTGGTCGAAAAACTCGTGGGTCAAACTGCCGAAATGCAGCAGATCATGCAATCAGGCGGCGACTTTCCGACCCAGAACTACCTGGACGCCACGCCCTACCTGCGCCGCGCCGCTGTGGAAGGCACCATGCTGATACAGGAGGAGTTTTTTGATCTGAAAACATCCTTGAATACTATCAGCGGATGTTTACGTTTTTTTGCCAATCAGTCGCCCGAGTCCTTTCCATTGCTTGGCGAATACGCCGCTACCATCCGTGTGGAGCGCAGCGTGACCGACGCCATCGAACGCATTATCGACGAGCGCGGGCTAATCCGTGACAACGCCTCGCCCGAACTGGCCCAGATCAGGCGGCGGCTCATTTCCGAGCAAATCGCCGTCCGTAAAAAACTGGATGGAATGCTGCGCACCGCCAAAAGCAGCGGGTGGGTGGCCGACGATGTGTCGTTGACGATTCGCAACGGGCGGCTGGTGATTCCCATCGCCGCCGAACACAAGCGCAAGTTCAGGGGCTTTATCCATGACGAATCTTCTACGGGGCAGACGGTCTTCATCGAACCCACCGAGGTGCTGGAAACCAATAACGCCATCCGCGAGCTGGAATACGAAGAGCGCCGCGAAATCAACCGCATCCTGATTCGCCTGACCGATCAGCTCCGACCTTTTCTGCCCGAACTGCATAAAGCTTACCAGTTTTTAGGCCTCATGGATTTCCTGCGGGCCAAAGCTAAACTGGCTTCGCAGATGAACGCCATTGCTCCTAAGTTTGAAAACAAAACGATGGTGGACTGGCGGGCAGCACGGCATCCACTGCTGCATTTGGCGTTTCAGAAACAGGGAAAAAGCGTAGTGCCGCTCGGCCTGGAACTGAGCGCCAAACAGCGCATCCTGATTATTTCGGGTCCCAACGCGGGCGGCAAATCGGTATCTTTAAAGACGGTCGGCCTCATTCAGTACATGTACCAATGCGGTCTATTGGTACCCATGCGGGAGGACTCAACGATTGGTTTTTTCCAAAACATTTTTATTGATATCGGCGATGAGCAATCCCTAGAGAACGACCTTAGCACGTATAGCTCGCACCTTACCAACATGCGGCACTTCCTGGCGATGGCCAACAAGCGGACGCTATTTCTAATCGACGAATTCGGGACAGGTACCGAACCGGGCTTAGGCGGGGCCATCGCCGAGGCCATTCTGGAAAACCTGACCCGCTCGGGGGCTTATGGCGTCATCAACACTCACTATACCAATCTGAAAGTACTGGCCGACAAGACCGAGGGGCTCATCAACGGCGCAATGCGATTCGACGGTGAGCATCTGGAACCGCTCTACCAACTGGAAATTGGTAAGCCGGGTAGTTCGTTTGCTTTCGAGATTGCGTCCAAGATCGGGCTGCCGCGCGATGTGGTGGAGCAAGCCAAGCAGAAGTTGGGAACGCAGCAGGTGAATTTTGAAAAACTCCTGAAAGAGCTGGACATCGAGCGGCGGGTTTTTGCCGAGAAAAATATGGAGCTGGGCATCAAGGAGCGCAAACTTGCCCAGCAACTTGTTGAATACACCGCCCAAAAAACTACCCTGGACAACAACGAAAAGCGCATCCTCAATGAGGCTAAGCAGAAGGCCAAACTGCTGCTGAGCGACACCAATCAGCGCATCGAGAATACCATTCGCGAAATCAAAGAGAACAAAGCCGAACGCGAAACTACGAAGCAAGTGCGGGCGGATTTGGAGCGGTTTACCAAGAAAGAACTCAAACCCGAACCCATCGCGGACTTGCCTTCGAAGGTAAAAATCGAAGCAGAGAGCGGAGCCATCGAAGTGGGTAGTTTTGTAAAAATCAAAGGACAAACCGCCGTAGCGGAGGTACTGGTTATGAAAGGGAAGGACGTCGAGGTGCGCATCGGCGAGCTAAAATCTAACATCAAGCTGAACCGCCTGGAAAAGGTATCCAACAAAACCTACCGCGAAATCATGGGTGAAACAAATTCTCGCCCGGCCATGAAGGGCGTGGACCTAAACGAGCGGCAGCAGAACTTCAGCTTCAACCTCGACATCCGGGGCAAGCGTGGCGAGGAAGCCCAGGGCGTCGTGGATCAGTTCTTCGACAATGCTGTGATGCTCGGCTACGACGAAATCCGCATCGTACACGGCAAGGGAGACGGAATTCTGCGTACCCTAGTCAGAAACCACCTGCGCGGTTATAAGCAAGTTGCTTTCATGCAAGACGAGCACGCCGACCGCGGCGGCGCGGGCGTGACGGTAGTGAAGATGCGGTAGTTTCAAGTGTCATCAATCAAATTCTTTCGTTTGAAGACCGCAAAAAAAACCTCCGGAAAGCTTTGGAGCTTTCCGGAGGTTGATGGTAAAAAACAGGCTAGCTGCCAAAGATAAATTACAACTGCGGCTGCTGCAACACCTCCGACTCCGGGAAGCTATGCATCCCCTTCGCCTTACGCGCCCGCACCCAGAAAAGTAGAACAGTGAAAGCCACCACCAGAATAATGGGGAAAGTGGTCATATTCAGGAGCGTCGCCTGACCCGCCGCCAGTTCCAGCGCATCGCCTGTCAAGCCTTCCGACGCCATGGTAGTGCGGTGGTCGTCGATCCAGCCGCCGATAATGGGTTGGAAAATGGCCGTCGAGAACATCCCCACGCCGCCCACGATGGACATGCCCAAAGCGCCGCTCAATGGAATTTTCTCGGCTACAAAACCGATCATAGTCGGCCAGAAATAGCACACGCCCAAAGCGAAGAATATCGCCGCGACGTAAGCCATAGCGCCAGTCTGGCTGCTGAACATGAAAATACCGATTGTGGCAAATACAGCCGAACCAAGCAGTACGCCCGTTTGGCCAAACTGCCCGATTACTGGCCCTGCGAAGAATCGCCCTACGGCCATCAGACCAGTGACCAAAGCCAGAATCAACAGCGGCTCAGCTCCGCTCTTGCTCAGGATAAGAGCAGTCCATTGCTGCGGCCCGAACTCGGAAATAGCGGTGAGCGCCATACAGGCAAAAATAAATAGGAACAGCGGATTGAGCATCGCCTTGAAGTTCTCGGAAAGCGACATAGCACCTTCGACCTTCGGCTGCGGGAAAGCTTGTCCCCAGAAAAGGAAAGCATAGATCACCGTTGGAATCATAATAATCCAGATTTGCGCCTGCCAGCCTAGGCTCATGTTGGTCATAACCAATGAAATAAGACTGCCGACCACGATACCACCGGGGAACCACATGTGAAAACGGCTCAGCATTTTGTTCATTTTCAAACCCGCGTAGGAGTCGGCAATCATGGGGTTACAGGCCGCTTCGGTGCAGCCATTGCCGATGCCGATGCAAAGCGTAGAGATGAGCAGACCCGAGTAGCCACCTGCGTAGATCGTAAGGACGATACCAAGAGTGTGCATTACGAAAGCAACCATCATAATAATACGCGGTCCGACGGTATGATACACCAAACCGCCCACGATCATAGCAATCGGAAAACCGAGGAACCACATGGAATTGATGAAGCCCAGTTGCTCGGCGTTAAGTCCGAACTCTTCTCCCAGTTGTGGCAGGATACCCGCTCGAATGGCGAATGAGAAGGCCGTGGTGATAAGCGCGAAGCAACTGCCCAAAAACAGGCGATTCGCGTTGACATTTTGATTCATAATTAGACTGGTTTAGTTGAAAAGGATGGTTTAGATTAGTTTTGGGTAAGTGGGTTTCGTGCAATTTTTTCTAAAAAAACGGAATACCCCCCATTTCTACTAATATTTGGGAAGGCTGCGCCCGATTTTTTTATCTTGCTACCTTTGTAAGTAGTAAGAGTGGCCCCTGCTACTCCTTTTCCCACAAATATTCTTTTACAAAAACCACAACCAACCACGATGCCAAGAAAAATCCGCATGGGAATGGTAGGAGGCAGCCTCGACGCCTTCATCGGGGCCGTACACCGCCGCGCCGCGATCATGGACGGCGAAATCGAGCTCGTCTGCGGGGCGTTCAGTTCCAGTCCTGAGAAATCCAAAGCCACCGGAGAAGCCTTATATCTGCCCGCCGACCGGGTGTACGCCAACTTCGAGGAAATGATCCAGAAGGAGAAGGAGCTGCCCGAAGGCGAGCGCATGGACTTCTTGTCGGTCGTCACGCCCAACCACGTGCATTTTGCTCCCGCCAAAATGGCCCTCGAAAATGGCTTCCACGTAGTGTGCGACAAGCCCCTAACCCACAAAACCGAAGACGCCGAAGCGATGGTCAAAATCGTGGAGGACAGCGGCCTGGTTTTCTGCCTGACCCATAACTACACAGGCTATCCAATGGTGAAGGAAGCCAAAGCCCTCATCGCTGCGGGGGTACTTGGCGAGCTGCGCAAGATCATCGTAGAATATCCACAGGGCTGGCTCTCGACGCTAGTCGAGGCTACTGGCCAGAAACAAGCTTCCTGGCGCACTGATCCCGAAAAATCGGGCGCGGCGGGCGGCCTGGGCGACATAGGTACCCACGCCGAGAACCTGGCCGAGTACATTACGGGCCTTAAAATCACCGAAGTTTGCGCCGACCTGACGATCTTTGTCGAAGGCCGCAAGCTTGATGACGACGCTAACGTGCTGCTGCGCTTCGACAATGGTGCGAAGGGAATCTTGCAGAACAGCCAAATCTGCAACGGGGAAGAAAATGACTTGAATATCCGGGTTTATGGCGAACTTGGCGGCCTGGAATGGAATCAGATGGAACCCAACACACTTTTCCACAAGGTGCAGGGCAGCCCCACACGGATTCTGCGCACGGGCGTCGGCAACCTGTCGGAGGCAGCGCAAGTCAATACACGTTTTCCAGCGGGCCACCCTGAAGGCTATCTGGAAGCCTTCGCTAACCTCTATCGGAATTTCGCGATGGCCGTCCGCGCGCATTGGGAGGGCAAAGAGCAAGACCCACTCTATGACTTCCCCGATGTTCATGACGGCCTTCGAGGCATGAAATTTATCGATACAGTATTAGCGTCGGATAAGTCGGAGCAGAAATGGATGAAGTTTATTGTTTAATCGTGGAACTGTGTGATCGACGTTGAGGGGGTAGCCTTCGGTGTTCTCTTTTAATTTTGAACAGATGTCAATTATGCATGAGTGGGGAACAAAGAACTGACGAATGCTCCTATTCAAGATTCAACATTAGATAAATAAATACCAATTCTGCTAGGCTCACCAAATAATCATACGACCGCGCGGGCGGCCTCGTCAACATTTCAACGATTAACCAACAACCATGGATAACTGGACTAATATACTAACGACTAAAACAGCAGCGCGGGCAGAGATCGCCCGGGGAATCCTGGAGCAGAATGGCATCAACGCCGTTTTGATGGACAAGATCGACAACTACTCCAACCACTTCGGCTACGTCGAGGTACGGGTGCCAACTGAGAATGCCGAAGCTGCCAAAACCATTTTAGCCAATGAGATCACGCCTGAATAGCCTCAATAATCTTGAACAGCGGATTGTTGCGGGTATTTTTGGGGTAGTGGTCATCGTGGGTTCGATTCTGTACAGCGACCTGACCTTCGTATTGATGGTCAGCCTGTTGAGTATGCTTACGCAGTTGGAATTTTACAAACTGCTGGGCTTAGACGGCAACCTGCCACTTACCTACTACGGAACGATCTGCGGCGTGGCTCTGGTCGTGCTGACTTATGTAGTTGAAAAGGGATTGATCGGCTTCGAGAACTACTTCCTCATCAGCCCACTGCTGGCGATGATCTTCTTTATCAAGTTGTATAAAAAGAATGATCTTAAGCCCTTCACCAACATCGGCTTTACATTTTTGGGGCTCATTTACGTAGCCCTGCCATTTTCGCTCATCATCGTGATGGCGATGCGGGGGCAAGATTACAATCCCGAAATCATTCTCGGCAGCCTGCTGCTGCTGTGGGCGACCGATATCGGGGCCTATTTCGCCGGAACCAAGTTCGGCCGTCGTAAGTTGTTCGAGCGGGTATCGCCAAAAAAATCCTGGGAAGGCGCCGTAGGCGGTGCATTTTCCGCTGCTTTTATTGCATTTTTGCTGGGGCTGTATTTCCAGACCTACGAGCCCTGGCAGTGGTTTTGCATCGGAGCCATAATCGTCGTGACGGGTACTTATGGCGATTTAGTCGAGTCGCTTTTCAAGCGCAGCATCGCTATCAAGGACTCGGGTAGTAGCATCCCAGGTCACGGTGGTTTTCTGGATCGTTTCGATGGATTACTGCTTTCCGCGCCGTTCATTGTTACTTTTTTAAAACTTTTTTCCTAGTCAGGGCAACCTTTCTGGTAAAAAATGGAACAATGAGAGGAACATCGGGACGTTTGATAAAGGGCAATAGGCTGTGTACAGTTAGCCCTAAGCTTTGTAAAAAATAACTGATAACATCGGCCGAGAAGTTAGCCACAAATTATCTTTGAAAATTAAGCCTACAGCATAAAGCTCTTGGCTAATAGCTCTACATCTTAATGAAAAGTACCCTTCTCGTTTTATTTATAGTAGCGGCCACGAGCCTATTAAGCCAGAAAGTGTTGGCTCAGGGCGAACAGAAAGCGATCATCTTTACGGGCGTTGTCGTAGCCGGCAAGAATACGGAGCGGCTGCCGGGGGCGTACATATTCATTCCCCGCGCGGGGCGTGGTACTCTGACCAATAACGTGGGCTATTTTTCCATTCCGGTATTTCCCGGCGACAGCATCGTATATAGCTACGTAGGCTACCGGACACAATATCACGTTATTCCCCGCGACTACAACGCCCCTACCTACTCCGCCATCATTCAGATGCAGGAATCAGTGACGATGTTGGCCGAAGTGCGTGTGTATCCCTACGCCACCGAAGAAGAATTCAAGAAGGCTTTCCTGGCATTGAAACTACCCGATCAAGTGGATCGAGACGCCCTAGCCCGTAGCACTGACATCGACTACATCAACCGCTTGGCCGCCCAAATGCCTAACAATGCCCAGACCAACTACCGCTACACGATGGATCAGCAGCTATTCGGCCGCGAATCCGCCGCCAACAAAGGCTTCGCTACAACCTTCCCATTCCTGAATCCCTTCGCCTGGGGCCGCTTCATCAAGTCGGTGCAGGACGGCGACCTGAAACAGAAAGATTTCCGCAAGGAGTTAAATCAAACGCCCAGGGAGAGTATGTCGCGGCAGGATTTTATTAAGAAATAAGGTATGGAGCGACAAAGTAACAGAGCGACAAAGTTTCAAAGTGAAGGGCTAAAATGACGGTCAACATTTTTCGGATTTCCTTTATCTCTTGATCGACAGGTTGGTGTAGAACGCCGTTTAACCGTTAACCTTTGACCGTTGACCCTCTTCCCACTCTAACAACGCCACCCCTCCCCCACCAAAAACCGCATAAGTTTGCTGATTCACCCACTCGCCTAAATTGATGTAGCGGCTGGTTTCCGATACTTTCAGGTCGAGCGGCAGGTGGCGGTGGCCGAAGATGTAGTAGTCGTGCGGACTGATATTTTCGACCTCCTGGCAATAGAGGAAAAGCCATTCCTGCGTCTCGCCTTTGAATACTTCTTCCCCCTTTTTGGTATTGGAAATTCGGCTTTGCTTCGACCAGGTTTGGGCGATACGTAGTCCGACATCCGGGTGTAGTTGCCGGAAAGACCACCGCGCCAGCGGATTCTCGAATACTTTTTTTAAGCCTTTATAGATATGGTCACCCGGCCCCAGCCCGTCGCCGTGGCCGACCAGCACCCTGCGTTCAGCACCTTCGGCGCCGGTAACGACGTAGCGCACGGGCGCGCGGTGGATGGTCGCGCCGAGTTCATGGGTAAAGTAGTTTGACATCCACATGTCGTGGTTTCCCGTGAAGAAAACCAGCTCGATGCCCGCGTCGGCAAGTTCCGCCAATTTCCCCAGTAGCCGAATGAATCCTTTGGGAACGGCGTGTTTGTACTCGAACCAGAAATCGAAGATGTCTCCTACCAGGAAAATTACTTGCGCGTCGGCCCGGATGCTTTCCAGCCAGCGCACGATTGTCGCTTCGCGGACTCGGCTCGTCTTCGGGTCGGGAGCACCGAGGTGAAAATCGGACGAGAAGTACAGGCGTTTGCCAGTTTGTAAGGAAATGGACTCGGTGGGGAAATTTGCGGTCATGGAGCTAAAACAAACGAAGCCGCAAGTTAGGTGTTTGCGGCTTCGGTTCATAAAATCACCACCTCCGAGAAATAACCTGACTTCTCCAACTACCTTGTTAAAGGTACAAACTGCTCATTTGGCCTTTTATCAATAAAAAATACCTTCTATTTTCGAAGAAACCACCTGGCCCTCTTACCGCGCCGGCGGAGCGGGCTTACGAACCCACTATGACCCTCGATTTAAATTTACAAATGGCTGAAATGGAAGCAAAGTTACTGCGGGCGCAGTTCAACTCGCACTTTTTATTCAACAATCTCAACGCCATTAATTATTGCATTTTGCAAAATGATAATCAGAAAGCATCAACCTACCTGACGCTTTTTTCTAGATTTCTACGTCGCATTGCGGGGAGTCCGCAAAAAGATTTTATTAGTTTTTCCGATGAAATAGAAACGCTTAGCCAATACATTCAGATCGAGAATCTGCGCTTTGGTAGTAGCATTCGGCTGGCGGTTGCTACCGACCCGGCAATCGACTTTCGGGGTGTTTGGATACCCTCGCTGATTCTGCACAGCTATGTTGAGAATATGATTTGGTGTAACCTCGAATCCCAAACCGAAGAGGGTATTTTGGCACTGAGCCTAAAAAGAAAATCAGGAAAATACCATATCTTGCTAGAAACGAACGGAGTAAGCCTTGATAAAACTCACAAACTTAGCCCGCTGAGTACTCGGGAAACTGGATTGAAGCTAACACTGGAACGGCTACAACTCCTGAACGAGCGCTACGGTACTGATCTAAAAATCACGAAAACCAGATCCCCTGCTTCTAAGCCAGGCAGCGGGTTAAGGTTATCATTCACACCCTTCATACCCCAGGCTCTGACTTGAATTTGCCACCCTATACACGTTAAAAAAGATGAAAGCTATTCTCGTCGATGACGAAAACCACTGCACCGAAAGCCTCGCCATTTTGCTAAAGAGCCACTGTCCCGCAGTGGAGGTGATCGGCAAATATAATCGATCGGAGGAAGCCTTGCCCGTGCTGGACCAGGAAACGTTTGACGTGTTATTTCTGGACATCGAGATGCCCGTCTACAACGGCTTTGAACTGCTCAATCGGCTTTCCAACAAGTCATTCGACATAGTATTTACGACAGCCTACGATCAGTTTGCCGTCAAGGCGTTCAAGTACAGCGCGTTCGATTATTTGCTCAAACCTATCGACTCTACAGAATTGAAAGAGTGCGTTGCCAAACTCGGCGAGAAGAAGCGGCAGGGTGATCTGGAAGACCAACTCGACTTCCTGCGCTCGGTGCTGGTACGCGAGCAACAGGTACCGAAGAAGATCGCGCTACCTACTACCTCGGGATTGGAATACGTCGAGATTGCCGAAATTATTCGCTGTGAGTCGGACAGCAACTACACCCGAATCTTCCAAGGCGAAGGCAACCCCACGCTGATCTGCCGTACTTTGAAAGAGGTAGAAGAACTGCTGGAAGGCGCCAATTTTGCCCGCATTCACCACTCACACCTCATCAATCTGGATCATCTGAAAAAGCATATCCGCTCCGACGGTGGCTACGTAGTGATGTCCGATGGCAGCGAGATCGGTATCTCCCGCAGTCGCAAAGGTATCCTGGACAATCTGCTTAAAGTAAGGTCTTTTCGTAATCAATAACGGAGCTTTTAAACTACCGTTTACTCAAATGCAGGCTCGCCTTAGCCAGATATTTTTTATATTTGAAACTAACACAATCAACAAGGACCTCATGAAACGATTCAAAATTGGTATTCTCATGTTAATCATGTGCGCTCTGGCGACGGTCGAGGCATCCGCCCAGATAGTCATTCGCAATCCGAAACGAACTGCCGAGCGCCAGGCCGAGAGCCGCGCCAACCGTCGCATCGACCAAACCATCGACAAAGGTTTCGATAAGTTGGAAGAGGGGATTGGGAGTATTTTTAAGAAGAAAGACAAAAAGCAGAACGACGGCAAGCAAGGGGAAAACGACGGGAACCAAAGCGACGACCGACGTTCGGCCGATGGTAACAATGATAGCAACGGCGGGGGACGGATGTCGGGCGGCGATGTGAACGCTGGCGGTAGTTCGGCAGCTGAGCCGGAAAAGGCGGCCTTTGCGTCGTTCAGTAAATTCGACTTTGTGCCGGGTGAGAAGGTAGTGGCTTCCGAAGATTTTTCTCAGGATGCTATCGGTGATTTCCCGGCTAAATGGAACACTAACGGAACCGCCGAGGTAGTGACTATAGAAGGCTACGATGGCAAGTGGCTGATGCTCAAGCAGACGAAAAACGCCTCCTTTATTCCGGATTTTGTGAAAGATTTACCAGAGAACTTTACGCTCGAGTTCGATGTAATCTACAACAATTGGGAGAAAGCTTATGCCTACCAGCAACGCCTTTACGTTACGTTTCACGAGACGGAAAAGAATGACGCGAGAATTCAAGACGTAGCAGCGGGCCGTGGGGCGGTCTTTTTATTCGATGGCTCTATGGGGGCGGGCAAAGTCCATCTGCATCAGACTGCCGAGAACGGTCACCATACCGAATTGCAAGGAGATCGTGACATGGACAACGTCATAAATCCCGACAATAATGGCAAGATATTTCACGTAGCGATGTGGCGGCAGAAACAGCGGCTACGGGTTTACGTAGATGAGTTGAAAGTCTTCGACCTACCCCGTATTTTCCCGACGGACGTCAAGCTGAACGCCATGAGACTACACTCCCAGCTGTCTGAAGATGACGATCAGATGTTTCTTTCAAATATCCGCCTTGCAGTCGGGGCACCCGATACCCGCTCCAAGTTAATCACCGAAGGGAAGTTCGTCACCACGGGAATCACTTTCGATGTCAACTCGGCCAATATCAGGTCTGAATCCTACGCCGTGTTGAAAGACATCGCCGAGACTTTAAAGGAAAATGCTTCAGTCAAAGTCAAAATTATCGGTCATACTGATTCCGACGGCGAGGAGGCCGCCAACCTGGCATTGTCCAAAAAACGAGCCGAGTCAGTTAAGGAAAAGCTGGCGAGTGAGTTCGGCATAGATAAAGGCCGCCTTGAGACAGACGGTAAAGGCGAAACTGCACCCACTGCCGATAACGGCACACCCGAGGGAAGGGCAAATAATCGGCGGGTGGAGTTTGTGAAGATGTGAGGAGCTAAAATGAGCTTCCTGCCTGCTTGGACATTGTGACGTACATGCACAGCGTGAGCCAAACTGTGAAGCCCTGCTGTACGGAAATCAACTCCCATCCATCAGCCGACTTTTCGTTGATCAATTTCTGGGCCTTTTCCAACATCTTGCTGGATGACCAGGTACCTGAAACCTGAAATATTTGGTGCTGTTTCATGTATATTATGGATTGGGGTAGTTGTTACTGTGTTCATTCACTCCGGCAATCGATATCGAATCTCCACGGTTGTCCCGGCCACTTCACCTTCTGAACTTACTAAATCACGGACGTCGATTTCGATTTGGGAGGAAAAATTCTTGTTAAAAAGCTCCACGCGCTTGTTGGTGATCTGCATCCCGAACGACCTTTTATTAGTCGCCGAGCGGCTCTTCATATC
>NZ_JBGSXF010000315.1:0-4301 GCF_041751555.1 Persicitalea sp.
ATTGGCGTAAGTTATGATTTTGGGAAAACTGTAGGCTGGGAGTTTCTGCAGGGGAGGGATTTTTCGAGACAATACTCAACTGATTCGCTGGGCATGGTACTCAATGAGTCCGCTGTCAAGTATATGGGCCTGCAGAATCCCGTGGGGAAATCCATCAAATGGGGCGGTACGGGCAAGACCTTGCAAGTAGTAGGAGTAATCCGGGATGTGGTCATGAGTAATCCATTTGAGCCAGTCATGCCAACTATTTTTATGCTGGGACATGACTTCCGTACTACTATTACGCTTCGGCTGAACCGGGAACGCAGTACTAGCGAGTCCATTTCTGAGATACAGAGAATATTCCGAAAATTTAATCCGTCAGCACCTTTCGAGTATAAGTTTGTGGATGAAGTATACGCCACTAAATTCGGACAGGAAGAGCGCATTGGTAAGTTGGCCAGCTTCTTTGCCGCACTGGCTATCTTCATCAGCTGCCTGGGTCTGTTCGGGCTGGCTTCCTTTGTAGCCGAGCAGCGTACCAAGGAGATTGGAGTACGTAAGGTGCTGGGCGCTTCAGTGCTCAGCCTATGGCAGTTACTGTCAAAAGACTTTATGCTTTTGGTTCTTATCAGTTTCGTAATCGCCTCACCCATAGCCTACTATTTTGTCAATGAGTGGCTCCAGAACTACACCTTCCGTACTGATATACCGTGGTGGGTATTTGCTGTCGCCGGGGCTGGGGCAATGCTCTTAACCTTATTAACAGTAAGTTTTCATGGCATCAAAGCAGCGTTAATGAATCCGGTGAAGTCGCTGCGAAGTGAGTAGGAAGGGGGTACCTCAGGTCATGTTCCTTATGTTGAATGCTTTGACTATCAAGCGGTGCCCTTCGAGAAGTTGACCCTGGATTATTATAAACCAAATAGTGACATAGCACCTACTTAGTTGGTTTTTTATGAAAAATATTCTGATTGGATTGACACTAGGCGCACTGGTCCAGTGGGGGGGCCCGGAGGCCAGTGCCCAAAAAAGAACGGAACTGGATTTACCGCAGGTGCTTAGTTCCAGTAGCTTCAAGGCCCAGAACCGTCAGGCCAATACCCAGACCGGCGAATCCAGAAAAGCCATTCATCTGGCCGAAGAACTACTCGGTGTTTGCCTACCGCAGCATCCATCCCAGCCTCCAGAAGCGCGGCTTCTCCTACAGCCCCAAAGCCGAGAGCTACTCCAGGCAGCTGGAGATGCCCTTCCCGGCGCTGATCAGCCTGGCCAAGAGCTGGAACAGGGAAGGCAACCGGGCCAACGCCCAGTCGCCCCGGGAGGCGGAGGTATTCGAAGTTTCCGACAAGACGGCCTCGGCCCGGGTAAGGGCCGTTTGGGGGATCGACTATATACACCTGGTGAAGGAGAACGGCACTTGGTATATCGTCAACGTGCTGTGGCAGTCACCCCCTAAGTCTGCGCACCGGCCGCAGTAGGCGGTGCGTTTTTCCCGAGCATCTCATCCATTTCACAATAACAAAGCAAAAAAAGCCATGAAAAAAAATGTTGACACTCTGCTACTAGCCGCCGCATTCGGCCTGCTTGTGAGCCTCTCACCCAGCGCCCGCGCCGACGGCAACCAGCCGGATCCTGCCACCGTCCAGCCGCCGAAAAGCTCCTTCGAGGTGGGCATGTACCGCGTAAAGAACTCGCTGACGATGAACCTTTTAATCGAGAAAAAATTGGGGGCTCAGCTGGTGATCATGCTGCTGGACGAGCGGGGCAGGGAGCTGCATAGGGAGTCCCTGGGCAGAAGGCAGCAGAAGTGCGCCCGGCTACTGAACTTCGCCGAAATCAGGGACGGCACCTACACCGTAGTGGTGAAGAACGGAACCGAGGAGGTTACCAAGGAAATCCGCCTCTCCACCCAGACCCTTTACGAGATGCCCAGGCGCCTTCTGGTCGCCGGGAATTGATGGCTATCCAGGGCAGGGGCAGGTTGCAAGCATCAACCTGCCCCTGCCCTGGATCATCTATTTAAGCCTCTGCTCCTTTTGCTTCATTTGTGGAAGCATTTGATCACAAAGCCGAAATTTCCATTTCGAATTCCACACTGAATTAAAACAGCCGCTCACAGCAGACGCCCACACTTTCAGCAACCGCTGGCCGGGCGAGGCGAGGTATACCTTTTTGGCAGGCATCAGTAGATAAGGTTGACCCGGATATGCAGGCGGAGCGGAGACTCAGGAAGCGCCGGGGCAGCCGCACCGCCAAGGGTGCCAGGCAGGCCGCCAGCGGCAGGGCCGTAATCTAACTTTGTTGTGGAACTTCGGATCGGGTAAATTGAATAAATCCATATGATGAAATTCTACTGGGTGATGTGCTGTTTGTTCCCTTTCCTAGCCGGGGCGCAGCAGGGGAATCTGACCGGACTCGTGCAAACGACTCAGTCCGGAGCTTTACCCCATATGAGCGTTTATCTGGAAAACACGGATTTTGCCACCACCACCGATGAAACGGGCCAGTATCTGCTCGAGAACATACCCTACGGCACTTACAGCCTGGTGTTCCAGCTCATCGGTTACCGGAAGGTCACAAAAACCATCCGGGTGGAGAATCCCGGTTCCACCGAAAATGCGCAAATGACCGAAGTGTCGCGGGTCCTTGATGAGGTGGTGGTCGCCTCGGAAAAGCAGTCCCCAATTCAACAGCAGAAAGCTATTGCCATTTCCAGCATCGACATCCGGGAGGTGATTACCCAGAACAACCTGCTGACGGACATAGCCGACCGGATTGCCGGCGTACGGATCAGAAGGTCCAGTAGCTTGGGCGAGAGGTCGGACATCTCGATCAACGGCATGAGGGGCAGCGCCGTCCGGTTTTACGTGGACGGGCTGCCGATGGAATTCCTTTACCCCAGCTTCGATATTTCCACGCTTCCGCTCGGCACAATCAAGCGGCTGGACGTTTACAAGGGCGTAATCCCCGTCGATGTCGGGGCCGATGCGATGGGCGGGGCAGTCAATATCATCACCGAGCAAAAAGCCCATTCGCACCTCCGCGCATCCTACAGCATGGGCTCCTTCAACACGCATCTGGCCGATTTTGAAATCGGCCTGGCCAATACAGGGAACTTTTTTATCAATGCCAATGCCAGCTACCATTATTCCGACAACGACTACCCGATGTATGCCCTGGTTTTTGAAAAAAACAGGGTGGAACAAGTCAGGCGTTTCCATGACGCCTACGGCATCGTTCGGGGGTGTTTCCTTCGGGATCCATAGCAGGAAATGGGCCGATGAGCTACGATTCACCGCCAACTACTCCACGGGTTTCAAGGAACTCCAGAACGGAGCTAGGGTGAGTACAACGGCCTTCGGAGAAGTGGGATACCAGGCCCGGAACTACGCCCTGAGCGCCCGCTATGACAAAAACTTCTTGAATGAGCGTTTCAAGGCCAGTGCCCTTTCCAGTTACAGCCGTCAGGCACTTAATTTTGTGGATACCACGGCCAATGTCTACAGCTGGAGCGGACAGGTGGTGGGCCGTTCGGCACCCGGTGAATACGCGGGCCAATCGAATTATGACACCTACTACAACAATCTCATCAACCGCACCACCCTGGTCCTGGAAGCCTCCCCGAAGCAACGGCTGCTGGTATCCAACCTCTGGGCCCACCAGCAGTTGACCGGCCGGGACCACCTCACGGAAGAAGGTGAAAGGGACTACCTGAACATTCCACAGTACCTCGCCAAGAACATCGCCGGCCTACAGTACGACGGGAGATTTTCCGAGAGTGTGGAGGTGTCGGCCGCGCTGAAACGCTTCGACTACCGGGTGAACGGGGCGGAGAACAACACCCTTCTGCCGGTTGAAAAAGAGGACGGTTTCTGGGGCTGGAATGCGGGCCTGAAGTACAACTTCACGGATGATTTCTTTGCCCGCGCTTCGTACGAGCGGGGCTTTCTGATTCCCTTTTTCGAGCAGTTTGTGGGAAACGGAACCGACATCTTGCCCAACACCGACCTGATTCCCGAAAATAGCGACAACGTCAACCTGGGCCTGCACTACCAGCACGAATTTCCGCGCGACCTGGCCGTCAGCACCACCCTGAACGGCTTTTGGCGTGGGCAGAACGACATCATCTTTTTGGGCAACGGACGGGTGAGGCGGTACGAGAATACCGACCGGGTGAACACCCTGGGCCTGGAGGGTGATTTGATTATGAACTTTGGGAAATCGTGGACTTGGCGTAGCAATATCACTGCCCTGCGGAAACGGTTTTCAGCCCTGAAAGACCCCCGGAATGCCTTTCTGGAGGGAACTACCTTTCCGAA
>NZ_JBGSXF010000316.1:0-3732 GCF_041751555.1 Persicitalea sp.
GGAAGCGTAGGAGCAATCGTCATCCGTGAACGCTTCGTCGGGCAAATCCGAAGTGTAGGTCGGGCATTTGTCCTGTTTGCCCGGATTTGGTCCACCCGACAGCAGGCCCGGTACGGGTTCTGTCACACCGTCGGCAACGGAGGGGCGGTGGTGCGGGTGCATCACTTGCTGGCTCCCGAAGCCCGTCAGGAAGCAGTAGCCCGTACCGTTGCGCCCCAGCAGATAATCCACATTCGTGAGGGCTGCGTTCAGGTACTTTTTGTCTTTGGTCAGACGGTACGCCTGCATGATCGCCATGCCCTGATTGGCGGCCACGGCGCTGCTGCCCCAGGGATAGTCCGAGCGGCGGTGGCCCATGACGGTGTTGAGGTAGTGCGCGTCCGTGCCTTCGATGAGTCCATCGGCCATCGCAATCATTCGGGAGCGTAGCGCGGCTACGTCTTTGCGGGCGATGTCGGTCAACTGGTCGGCGTGGCGAAGCAGCGAGAAGTACCCCATCGACCGCACCTGCGGCCAGGAAGGCAGCGGGATATTGTCGTCGGGAAAAAGCTCGACCGCCGTGTAGTACGCGTCGCTTTTGGTCGTGATGTAGAGTTCACACGCCGCCCAGATAAACTCGTCCGCCAGGTTTTTGTCGCCATAAGCTCCCGTTTTAATGTCGGGATCGAAAGCCGCGTTCAGCGCTTCCTGATCGTATATCACGTTCGGATTCACCTTCGCCCAACCCCAGGCGCGTTGCGCGGCGATAAGGCAGGAGTCGGCCAGGCCGGGCAGTGGTTTTTGGTAATTTTGGAAAATTCGTGAAGCCTGCGCCATCACCGCCGCGAAGTCCAGCGCGGCGGTCGTGCTTTTCTGCACCACGTAGCGGGTTTTAGTGGCTTCGTGCGGCATAACCTTCATGCCGTCGAAGGCGGCGTTGGTGAGTTTGTGATAGACCCCGCCGTCGTTAGGGTCTTGCATCGTCAGCATCCAGCGCAAGTTCCAAAGTGCCTCATCCAGCAAATCCGGTAGGGAATTTTCGCTTTCAGGAATATTGAGATTTAACGCGTCGTAGTAAGCCGGAAAATCTTCGTAGGCCGCCAGCATCGTCCCCACCGAGATACCCGAATTGACAATGTACTTGTTGTAGTCCCCAGCATCGTACCAGCCGCCCGGCGCGGAAATAATTGTCCCGGCGGGACGGCGCGGACTAGCAGCCGAGGGATGCACAAGCACCGCCGTATCGGGATGTCCGCCGCGCCGCGCCCACTTTCCGGCGTACTTTTCCGGCAAAGGCGTGGACATCCGCTGAAAATAGTAGCCCTTGATTGCCGCGCGCGACGCCGCGTCGTGGACGTGGGTTTTTATTTCAAAAGGGTAGGAAGAACCCAGCCCCACAATGTCCAGTACGTAGCGGCCCGGCTTGCTGAAATCTGTAAAATCGGCAATGCGGGTAGTTTTGTCTGAAAAAGGAGACGTACGGCTTTCACTCAGTTGTCCCTTGTAAACTACCTCGTCTCCCTCAGCGGATTTTACTGTGAAACTACCCGCCGCGACTCCATACACTGCCGCTAGCTTGGGAGCATCAGGGTAGTAGCCGATCTGGTTCAGTCGGATGGCTCGGGGCGCATTTTGAGAATGCGAAGCCGAGGCCGCTAACCAGGCAAAACAAAACAGAGCAAAAGCTTTCATTTTTACAAAAAAAAGTCGGATGTGGGTTCACTACTCACTCTTTCCCTTTTTACCGCTGTACGTACAAAGCGAATTGTCCTCTTTCATGTAATACGACTTAAAATTCGTCGCTTTCGGATCCATGCAGCCCTTCAAGTTCAATATTTCTACTTTGCGAAACTCCACCGGGTGGCTTTCGCTTTGCAGCGAAATGGAGCCTTCGTTCAACAGTTTGCCGTCGGGTTTTTGGGCCGGATCAAAACTACCGACATTGCCGCCGCCGACTTGCGGTTTGGTGTATTCCAAAACCTTCTCGCCATTCACGAAATGTTGAATCGAAGAATCGCCCAGCACGAGGACTTCGGCCCGTACCCACTGGTCGCCATTGTAGGTTTTGGAGGTGGAGTTGATGCAATGCCGGGTGTCCAGCTTACCGTTGTACACCACATTGGTGCCGGGAGTACAAAGATTGCAGGTGGATCGCTCACCTTTGTCCAGGCCACCCAGCAGTTGTACTTCGATTGAAATTGGAAAATCCTGGTCCTTTCCCATCGAGGCGGCGGTTTGCCCGTGAACCATGATGCCGCTGTTGCGTTTGGCCCAGCCTTCGCCGCCGGGCGGCTGCTCGCCCACGAAGCGGTACTCGGTCGCGAAGCGGTAGTAGGAGAAGTTTTTCTTGTAAAATAGGTGACCGTAACGTTGCTTGAAATCGTCGTAAGCCTCGTAACGCGTCACGATCTTGCCGTCTTCGATGCGAAAAGTATTGCCAAAATTCTCGTTCAGTTCGTAGCCCCGGATTTTGATGTCCCAGCCCGACAGGTCTTTGCCATTGAACAACTGCTGCCACTCTTCTTGATTGGCAGTAGTTGTCATTTTTTGTTTGGATGTTTGGGAAGTTGAACACGCACAAAACAGCAGCAGGAAAGCGAAGGGTAGTTTTTTCATAGAAAAAATGGAAAAGAAAACTGTGTAACAAAGCAAGGATTACCTTAGTCGAGAATCCAAAATGAAGAAGTAAAGAAAAATGCCTGGCCGCTAAATATAGCGGGGATTATGGTAAAAAGCGGGGAACCCGTGTTTTTTCACTTAATTCGTATCGTAAACTTGAACCACCTCCCTATGAAATATTACCTAAGAACACTCTGCCTAACCTACTTGGTAGCCGCGCTAAGCGGTATATCGCTGGTTTCTGCTCAGGTATGGCAAGCCGCCGAACCGCTGAATTTACCCACTAAAAGGCACGAGTGCGCCCTGGCGGAAGCCAACGGCAAACTGTACCTGCTGGGCGGACGAGGCGTAAAAGCGGTGGAAGAATACGACCCCAAGCAAGATTCCTGGACAACAAAAGCCGTAACGCCGCTCGAAATGAGCCATTTTCAGGCCATTACCTATCGGGACGAAATATATGTAGTTGGTGCCTTCACCGGGCCTTATCCCCACGAGCTGCCCATTCCAAAAATGTACATCTTCAATCCTGAACGCAACGAATGGCGCGAAGGACCCGAAATTCCTGAAAACCGCCGTCGGGGTGCCGCCGGAGCGTTCGTGCATAACGACAAGATTTACGTAGTCTGCGGCATTCAGGACGGCCACTGGGACGGCCACGTGGCCTGGCTCGACGAGTACGACCCCAAAACCAACCAATGGCGGCAACTACCCGACGCCCCCCGTACCCGCGACCATGTCTCGGTGGCGATGGTCGGCGACAAGCTTTACGTAGCGGGTGGGCGGCGTTCCACGGCCAAGACCAAGAACGTTTTCAACCTGACCGTCCCCGAGGTGGATGTGTACGATTTCAAAACCAATACCTGGACGACGCTGGACGAGAAGCAAAATATTCCCACCGAGCGCGCGGGGAATATGGCCGTGGCTTACGGCAAAAAAGTCCTGATTCTGGGCGGCGAAAGTGCGGCGCAGAACACCGCCCATCGGGAAGTGGAAGCCTACAACACTAAAACCGGGCAATGGGAAACATTCACGGCGATGACGCAGGGGCGGCACGGCACCGGGGCCGCAGTTCTTAACGGCAAAGTGTACGTTGTGGCGGGTTCCGCCGATCGTGGCGGTGGCCCGGAACTGAAC
>NZ_JBGSXF010000317.1:0-2743 GCF_041751555.1 Persicitalea sp.
CTCACCTGAGAAGTTGCAACTGGTTTTCAAGAGCTTAGTAGGCTTACAGTGGCACTATCGTCTCAATTTCGGTGGCGAGATGGATTTGCGCGAGCAGGTGGGGTACAAAACCATGCAGGCCATGCGAACGCTCTCGGCGACACAGCGCGCGTCACCCGAATCGCTCGACGCAATTTTTCTAGGATTATGTTTAAGGTTAGAAGGGCGCATGGTAAAGCAACAGGTTTATTGCCGCGTAGTAGTGTTTACGGCACGCTACTACGACATTTCATACCAGTACGAAACGCAGGTTCGTTTTCCCACCCCTGTGCAGGACGGTATAGAGCTCTACCAAACCCTGGGTCAGCGTATGGAGCAATTTGCACGATCTCAGACCTGCGACCCCGTCCTAAACTCGAACATGCGTAGAATGGGGGTAGGGGTTAGTGATTTTGTACCAGCAGAAATGATTCAGTACCAGCTTTTCGATACCCAACAGCGGCGCGACAAACTCAGAAAAGTGCTTTACGAGATAAAAGACGAGTTCGGAAAAGAAAAGATAGTGAGGGCCACCGAGCTTAGAAGTGACCCGCTCCTAAAGGATGTAATCGGCTTCGGGTCGATCCGCGACATCGACGAATAAAAAGCAATTGAAGATACGAGTATAAAGAAAGTGCCCCGCTCCTTTACTGGTTCTTGCTCGGTTGGAGTATTGTGCAGCCTCCCTTCCCAAAGAAAATTTGTTTTTGTGTAAGTAAGGCTCTATTTTTCCGACTCCGTTTGGTTAATAAGCAGTTCAAACTAAATGAGTAATTTTAGAAAAGTACAATTTATTTAAGAGGAAAATATCCTAAGAATCACCAATTCTCATCAATCAATCAAGATTATTTGAAATTATAATACTAACTCGATATTGGAAAAGTAATATTTGATAACAAGGATTTTAAAAAAGTTTTAAAAAACTAAACATTGCCTTGCGGAATTTTAAAAGGAAAACCCATACTTTTGCCTTGTCCATTGTTTCACCTTTAAATCGGAAGATTATTTTACCAGAAGCCATTTATTCAAAATTTTTTATCTAATCAGTAACCAAAACCTCAATTAACTCTTTAAAAAGCAAGTCTAATGGAAAAGAAAGCTACGACCCCGGCACCAAAAGCTGCCAAAGCCCCCAAAGACCCAAAAGCGAAAGGAAAAGGTGGAGTGTTGAACCCGGCTTGGGTCATTCCCCTGCTGTTTGTCATTGCCCTGGCAATTTACATCTACGTGCTGGGTGCCCCCGAACACTTTATCGACGGTGACCACGAAAAAGGCCCCGCACCCGGCGACTACTACGGTATCGTATATAAGGGAGGCCCCATCGTACCGATTCTGATGACCTGCTTTCTGATCGTGCTGGTGTATACTATCGAGCGTCTCATTACTCTGGGTAAGGCTAGTGGAACCTCCAACGTAGACGCATTTGTTCGCAAAATCCGGAGTTTGTTGGACCGCAACCAAATCGACGAAGCCATCAAGGAGTGCGACAAGCAGAAGGGATCGGTCGGTAACGTAATCCGTACAGGTCTGGAGAAATACAAGCTGCTTACTACCGATACGGTACTTGACAAGGAGCAAAAAATGGCTGCTCTATCGAAAGAAATTGAGGAAGCTACGACGCTCGAAATGCCCATGCTACAAAAGAACCTGACGATTATCGCGACGCTGGCTTCGGCCTCTACGCTGATCGCCCTGCTCGGAACGGTAATCGGAATGATCAAGGCGTTCGCCGCCCTGGGAGCTTCCGGTTCTCCTGATTCGGCCGCCCTGGCAACGGGTATCTCCGAGGCCTTGATTAACACGGGTCTGGGTATCGGTACTGCCGCCATCGCGACGATCTCCTACGCTTACCTGAACAGTAAAGTGGATGACCTGACGTACAGCATCGAAGAAATCAGCATGAGCATCCAGCAAAATTTTGCCGCTCACTATTGATTGATTATCAGGCGGTTCTGAGATGACCCGCCTGATAATTTTTGTTTTTGTGCAAAATAATCGATAGTATTGTTTCGTTAATATAAAAAAAACTTATATATTGCCATGGCAAAAGTAAGACCAAAGAAGCATCCACCCACGATCGACATGACAGCGATGACGGATGTAGCGTTTCTGCTGCTGACGTTCTTCATTATGACCGCCACGTTCAAGTCGCAGGAGGCCGCCGAGATCGACACACCGTCCTCTATCTCTGCCATCAAAGTACCCGATGACAATATCATGATGATAAGCATCGGCAACGACGGTGAGGTGTTTTTCGGTGTGGACGCGCAGCCTGACCGCATCAGAATGTTGGAAAACATCGCTGAAACCAAGGGACTGACTTTTACGGACGCGCAGAAGCAGAAGTTTTCCTATCAGGCGAGCTTTGGCTTTCCGCTGGCGCAACTGAAAGGGTGGCTCGACCTGCCCAGCCCGGAAATGGGACTCGTGAAGCAGCCGGGTATCCCGACGGATTCGACCGGAGTAAGTGAACTAGCCGACTGGGTGTATGCCGGCCGGAAAGCGAATTCTCAGCTTCGCATCGCAATCAAGGGAGACAATTCGGCAAAGTTTCCGACGTTTAAAAACGTGCTGGCGAATCTGCAATCGCAGAACATCAACAAGTTCAACCTGATCACCGACTCCGAGGAGCCGCCCGCAGGCTGGCGATCGGACAATTAGAAACCTGTAAACGATTGAGTTTACCCTAAACATCAAAAGCGATGGCAGAAATAGTAGAATCGGG
>NZ_JBGSXF010000318.1:0-18233 GCF_041751555.1 Persicitalea sp.
ACCAAGGCGTAAATCTCCCGGTTGTCCAGCTTACCCGCCACGCCGACGAAGGTAGTTTCGTCCAGCGTGTCCAGCCCAGCTTGGGGCCAGAGGGTCAGAAAAGCCTCCTCCCTTTCTTTCTTTGGCAAAACCTCAATCGCCCATAGTCGATTGACGGCGGGGAGTTGGCTGGCTCGGGGAGTTTGCAGGAAACCTCGCAGCGCGTCAGGGTACTTTTCCAAAGCCCGACGGGCTAAGTACCGCTCGAATTTGCGCTCGTAAGCGCCGCCTATGCCGTCGCCGGGTAGTTCGGGTTTGGCTGCTTGCACGAGCAGTTCGAGAGTCAGCGGATCGGCCTCGCTACTTTCACCGAGGGTGCGAATTACCTGCGCCCGCACCATCACATTTTCATCCTCAACCATATCTTGCAATAAATCAGCCACCTGCGCCGAAGTAAGGAAAAAACTACCCAGCGAACGCACGGCTTCACGCCGCAAATCGGGCAGCGCCGAGGTAAGTAGGGCGGCGAGTAGTTCGGCATTATAATGATGCATTCCTTCCAGGCTCCAAAGCGCATGGATACGGGTAGTTTCGGTCTGGGCCGCATCGGCGGCCAGCGCGATCAGTTCGGGAGCCAAGCCTTTGGTTTCGGCGGTAGGGCGGTCAGAAATCTGATGCCAGGCGGCGCGCTTGGCCCAGAGCGAGGGCGACGTGAGATATTTGGGTAGTTCGGCGGTTTTTATTTTGTAAAAATCCGGCACTGGGCGAGGCTGCTGGCTGACGTGGCGGATGCGCCAGATGCGGCCGTTTTGTTTATCGCGGTCGGGATGGGTAGTGGGAAGTTCGTTGTGCGAAACGATTTTGTTGTACCAGTCGGCGATGTACAAACAGCCGTCGGGGCCAAATTCCATATTGACGGGACGAAACCAGTCGTCTTCCGAAGTGAGTAAGTCGGGCAGGTGTTCGGCGGTCACACTTCCGTCGGCTTCCCGCACGATGCGCACTGCGTTGATGGAACTGGTGATCGGATTGGCCAGAAAGGCCACATCTTTGAACTCCGGCGGAAAACTACCCGCCGCGTCATCGGCGAAAGCTAATCCCGAAATGCCCGTGCCGCCCACGCGGAACTCGTGCAGCAGCGGCACAAAAGGCTGATAAGGCCGCAGGCGATCATTGCCGATACCTGGGAAGCCCGTGCCGGGTTCCATCGGGGCCACCGAGTAGCCCAGGTCGTTTGCTTCGGAGCCATACCACTGGCCGTTGCCGCGCAACTGAAAACCCCAAATATTATTCAGTCCCGAACTGACCAGCTCCATCCTCTTCGCATCCAGTGAAAACCGGGCTATTTTGCTGTAATCCAGTTTCGTTTTATTTCCGCTTTTCAGCGAACTGACTAACCCCTTATTCAAGGCACCTTGGCTGAAATGAATCCAGTCGCCGGGCGCGCGTACCAAGACATGGCCCATGGTGTGCGTGTCGGTGTAACCGAATCCCGTAAAGAGTGGCTCACGTTGGTCGGCGCGTCCGTCTTTATCTTTATCATGCAAGAAAAAAAGTTCGGAACCCTGCATGACGTAGGCGCCGTCCTTATAAGGCAAAATGCTCATCGGAATCGCCAGACCGTCGGCCCAGACGGTAGTTTTGGCCTTTTGTCCGTCGTAAAGGTTAGAGAGAATGAGAATCTGGTCTTCCCCCTTCGTTTTGCCTTGATATAGGTCGAGAATTCGCTTGAAGGCGGGGTTTTCCTGCTGAGCTTTCGGGTCGTCCATCAGCCGTTGCAGGTCGTTCCACTTAATATCGGCTACCGGGTCGAGGGGGTACATGCGGGCGGTTTGGGTCCAAAGCCTTCCTGCATCGTCGAAAGTGAGGTCGATCGGGTTGACGACTCCATCTTCCTGGCTGGCGACCAATTCGATCACGAAACCCTCGGGTAGTTTGAAGCCCGCGAGTTCTTCCGCCGCCGAGTACACATCTGTACGGGCAGATTGGGTTTTCTTCTGGGCAGCAGTCGGTTGCGCGGTCAGCAGGATCAGACTGGCCAGGAAGCCTGCAAGGTACTTCGTTCGTTTGCTGCAGGTAGTTTTAAGGTTTTGTAAATACATTTTTTAAAATTCAGTAATGGTCAAATCCCGAAACTCGACCTGCCCCGCGCCACCGCTGTGGATCTGCATCGCGATGACACCTTTGGCGGGAATACTGTTATCTTTTTCTACATAATCGACAGTTTTGACGCCATTGATATACAATTCGTGATGATTGCCCCGACAGCGGACGATGTAGCTGTTCCACTCGCCCGGACGTAGCACATGCCGCAGGGTACTTAGGTCGCCGCCGACCAGCTTGGCCCGGCGGTGTTCGTCGTAGAGATCGCCCCAATAGCCGTCGCCGATGTCGGCCTGGTAGCCGATCATTTTGCCATCTTTTACAAAAGAGCGGTACTGAATGCCGCTGTTGATCATTCCAGTGGCCGGGTCGCCCGTGAGCCGGAAGAGGCAGCGAAACTCAAAGTCGCCGTATTCTTTGAGCGTGTGGAGGTAGGTGTTAGCCGGGATTTTTTTCTTCCCGTCGCCGCTACGAATGACGCTATCGGCCACCGACCACCAGGACTGGTAGTCGGGGTTGGCGGTTTTCCAGCCGTTAAGGGTTTTGCCGTCGAAAAGTGAAACGGTCGGCGGCGAGGTCTGGGCGTGGAGTGAAACGCTGAACAGGGCGGCCAGCAAACTCACCAGAGCAAGCAGACCGAAGTACTTTGGGAGTTGAGAGGGGACGATTGAGCACATAGTTATCTTGACAGGATGTTTTGTCAAAAATACTAAGACATGAAGATCAACTTACTACCCGGTCTTCGACCGCCCGGCGGCCCGATCCGTTCAGACTGACAATTACCTGCTGTTGTCAGTCTGAGCGGAGCCGAAGACCTCCCTTTATTCACTCCTCAGCGAATCCACTGGATTGGCCAGCGCGGTAGCGATTGTTTTTCCACTAATCGAAATAATGACCAATGCCAGCACCAGCGCGGCGGGAGCAGCGAAGAGCCACCAACTCAGCTCGATGCGGGCCGCGTAACTCGCCAGCCAGTTTTCGACCAAAAAGTAGGTGATTGGGATACCGATAACGACCGAAATCAGCACGGTTTTGACAAAATCCTTCGACAGCAAAACCATCAGATTGGTAGTACTGGCCCCGATTACTTTTCGAATGCCGATTTCCTTGGTGCGCTTCGAGACGGTGAAGGTAGCCAGGCCAAACAAACCCAGGCAGGAAATAAGAATCGCGAAGCCCGTCAGGACGCCGAAGACGGTTTGGAAGCGGTCATCGGCTTTGTACTGCTTGTCATACTCGCTGTCCAGGAAAAAGTAGCTGAACGGCGAATAGGGAAAATTGGCCTTGTAAACCTTTTTCAAAGTAGCGAGCTGCTCGCTGGAATTGCCGCCCGAAAATTTCACGCTGGCGAAGTTATCGAATTCGGGCAAATACAGATGAATGATGGGGATGTAAGCCGACTTAGGCGATTCATAATGGTAATTTTGCACTACTCCCCTAATCGTCACTCGGTTTCCTCCCAGGTCTAGTTCCCTACCAATGGCTTCTTCCGGCGTCGGGATACCCCACAACCGAATGGCTTCCTCGTTTACAATTACATCCCTCTTGTTCCCCTCGATATTGGGAAAAATCGGCCGACTTGTGGCATCGTAATCTTCGCCCGCCAGCAGCTTTATCCCCATCAATTTCAGGAAGGAGCTGTCTATTTGGGTGATGTAAAAATTGTTGGAATTCTTTTCGATGGCATCGGACAAATTGATTCCCGTCGAAGTACTCATCTGTATGGAACCCAAGCCGGGTACCGTGCCGGAAACCGACACCGCCTCGACCTGCGATTGTGCCAGCAACGATTGCGCGAAAGTACCATAATCCCCCTCCCCTTCCACCGGAGCCTTCACTACGATGGTGCGGTCGATTTCCACGCCCAGGTTCTGGTCTCTCAAAAAATTGACCTGCTGAAAAACGGCAAAGGTTTGCACCAACAAAACGACTGTGATAGTGAATTGAAACACGACCAACCCCTTGCGCAGCAAAACCCCGTGACCGGAGCGCGCGAAACTGCCTTTCAAAACCTTGACCGGATCGAAAGCCGACAGCACGAAGGCCGGGTACAGCCCGGAAACCAAAATGCTCAACAGCAAAAATCCAAGTAGCGTTTGCCAAAAGAACAGGTCGCCAAAGGCGGTGAAGCCTTCGGGTAATCCGGCCACTTCCACGAAAAAAGGCCGGGCGATGCTGACCAACAGCACTGCAAAAAGCCCGGCGGCCAGGTTCATCAGCACCGTTTCGGTAAAAATTTGCGTCCTGATCTGATTTTGCGTCGAGCCAACGACCTTCCGCATCCCGATTTCGCGGGCGCGGTCGAGGGCTTTTGAGGTCGTGAGGTTCACGTAGTTGACGAACGCACTGATAAGTACCAGAAACGCTACCCCCAGCAGGAAGAACACCGACTTGGCGTCGCCGTTGGGTTCGGTTTCGAAGGTTTTGTGGGAATAGAGGTGAATATCGCCAATTTTCTGACCGACCACCCGCACGTTTTCCAGCATTTTAGCCTCCCGAGCCCGCTCGTTGAGCGCCACGAGCGACTTCGTGAAGTTTTCGTAATCGGCATTTTCGGCCAGTTGCAGTTAGGTGAGCGTATTATTGCCGCCCCAGTTATCCTCCGTTTCGCCAAAGTCCGAAATCATGGTCGGGTACGAGAAAAGCATATCGAATTTCAAGTGCGTGTTGGCCGGACTGTCCGGTACTACGCCGACAACCTCGAAAACCACGCTGCCCTCCGATTTTGGGATTTTCAAAATTTTGCCCAGTACGTCCAGCGTATTGAAGTACTTCATCGCCATGCCTTCGGTCAGGACGGCCTGCCGGGTTTTGGTCATAATTCCCTTTTTATTTCCGCGAAGCAAAGGGTAGTTGAACATCGAAAAGAACGAGGAATCCACCGCAAAGACCTTTTCCATCAAATGATAGTCTTCCCCAATCTTCACCGTCACATTCGGCTCGCCGTAGGGATAAGCGCGGGTATAATTGACCACTTCGGAGATTTCTCTCTTAACCTTTGCTCCCAGCGGCGGGGTAGTTTCGGTGTCCTGGCTGTCCAGCGTACCGCCGTTCATGTAGTCCGTCGTGAGGCGCACGATGCGGTCGGCCAGCGGATGGGTGTTCTCGTAGCTCAGCTCGAAGCGCACGTACTGGATAATCAGCAATGCCACGGCCAGGCCCGTCGCCAACCCCGCGAGGTTGATGGCGGTGAAGGTTTTGTCTTTCTTGAAAAGGCGGAGGGCGATTTTGATGTAGTTGCGAAGCATGGCTGTTTTGAGTTGATGAGTGCATGAGTCTTTATGACAATTGAGTGGGTAAAAACCCTATGCCTAATTTATTATTTTCTGAAAATCAGTAGGTTATTCGATTATCAAATAATAAAATTGTCCGATTTCGGACAGTCTTGTTCGGAATCGGACGGTTGAGGATTCGCGGTACTATCTTCGGTTCTTTCTGAAAAAGCCACCAGCCAGTAGTCGAAAGCCGACGGCCAATCGTTATCTTTGGGAAACAGTTGAACATGAATACTATGGAAACCACTATCGTAGAATTCGAAGAATTTCAATCGGAGGACATCATGTCTGTAAACCACGCGCGCCTTGCCTATAGCCTGATCAAGGTACTTATTCCCTACGAGGAGCAATACGACATCATGCCTGAACTGGAATTCGAATTGCAGGTCGATAGGGCTAAGCCCGATATTTCAATTTGCCATAAAATTCCGGTTGACTGGATTCGCGACACGGTGCGTTGGAAAGAACCGCCCGTTACTGCGATTGAAATTCTATCGCCCCGGCAAGCCTACAACGACCTCACCGATAAGATTTACGACAATTATTTCCCATCAGGAGTGCAGTCGGCCTGGATTGTTCTTCCCTCGGTCAAAACCGTGCAGCTTTTTTTACCCGACCAGCCTGTAAAACATTTTACCGAAGGTGTTTTGCAAGATCCTGCCACCAGCATTGCATTTAGCATCGCGGATATTTTTAGGTAAAGAAAGACTTTTCATTCGCTCCGCAACGACTCCACCGGATTCATCAACGCCGCCTTCACCGCCTGGAAACTCACCGTAGCCAGTGTAATGACCAGCGCCCCCGCGCCCGCTGCGGCGAAAATCCACCACGATAATTCGGTGTGGTAGGTGTACTTCTGCAACCAACCATCCATGAAGTACCAGGCCAGCGGCGCGGCGATGAAGCTGGAAATCAGGACAAGTACCACGAAATCTTTGGACAGCAAGCCCCACAAATTCGCGACACTCGCCCCAAGTACCTTGCGGACGCCGATTTCCTTGGTGCGCTGCTCGGCGACGTAAGAGGCCAGGCCGAAAAGACCGAGACACGAAATCAGCACGGCTAGTCCGGCAAAAAATGAGGCCAAAGTACCGATGCGCTCTTCGGTGGCAAACTTCATGGCAAAGTCCTCGTCGGCAAAAGTGTAGCTGAAAGGATTGACGGAGTCATACGCTTTGTAAACCGTCTCGATTTTGGCCAAAGCCGTGCCGGCACTCATGGTCGGGTTTAGCCTCATGCTGAGCAGGCTGTTGCGGCTGGGTTGGATAAAGAAGTAGGTCTGCTTCACCGGGTCGTAGGGCGACTGGGTGATCAGGTTTTTTACTACGCCGATGATCTTGACCTGGGAATCCCCCCACTGCACGATTTCTCCGACGGGATTTTCCAGATTCATGTACTTTACGGCTTCCTCGTTCACGATGATAGCCGTCGAGTCGGAAGCAAACGCTTTATCGAAGTCCCGGCCCTCCTTGATTTGCCAACCGACGGTTTTACCGAATTCCGGCGTCACGCGCATCGTCACGAACTCGTCGCCCATAGCGGGGTCTTTGCCCTTCCAACTCAGTCCGCCGTTGGTAATATATGTAAAGGTGATGGGACTATCGGTGGCGGTCATTTCCTGCACGGCCCCGGTATTCAGCATTTCCTGACGAAAAGCCTCGTAATGGTTCTTGATCTCATCTGATTTCATAGGAACGGTAATCAGATTGCTGCGGTCGTAGCCGATGGGGCGATCTTTGACAAACTGAATCTGCCGCAGGATAACGACCGTCCCGATAATCAGCGCCACGGAAACCGTAAACTGCACGACCACCAGAACCTTACGTGGTACCGCCGCAAAACGCCCCGTTATGAAAGTACCTTTGAGAGTCTTGACCGGAGAAAACGAGGACAGGTACAAGGCCGGATAACTACCCGCCACCAGTCCGGTGAACAGAATGAAGGCCAGGCTTGCCAGCCAGAAAACCGGGTTCGCCCAGGGAAACACGATCTGCTTGTCGGTGGTGTTGTTGAAGGCAGCAAGTCCCACCAGTACCAGCGTCACCGCCACCACGAAAGCAATAATGACCACCAGCAGCGACTCGCCGAAAAACTGCGCGATGAGTTGTCCGCGCATCGAACCTACAGCCTTGCGCAAGCCCACTTCCCGCGCCCGCTTTTCGCTGCGGGCGGTACTGAGGTTCATGAAATTGATGCAAGCCAGCAGCAGCACGAACACGCCGATAACGCCGAACAGCCACACGTACTCGATCAGCCCACCGCTCGGGACGCCATTCTCGAACTCCGACCGCAGGTGCCAGTTTTTCATCGGTTGCAGGAAAACCTGGGCCTGAAACTTCTTTTCTTCCTCGTCCACATTGTCGAGTTTGGCATTCTTAATCTTGGCCGACACGTCGGCCATCGTGGTGTTTTCGGCGATTTGAGCGTAGGTCTGAAACCAGTTATTGCCCCAACCCAACCAAGGCGGCAGATTCTTGACGTTGAGCTCCCAGGGCGCGATGAAGGTCAAATCCCGAAAAGAGGAGTTGTAGGGTAAGTCTTTATAGACACCCGTTACTTTTACGTCCTCCGAGTTATCCAGCCTCACTACCCGATCCAGTGGGTTTTCTTCCCCGAAAAGTGCCTTTGCGGTAGACTCCGAAAGCATAATTGAGTTGGGATCGGTTAGACCGATACGGGTGCCTTGGAGCATTTTTAGCGTCAGCATCTCGGGCGCTTCCGGTTCCATGTAGTTGCCGAGTTTCGTGAGTTTTTTATCGCCAACGGCCAAGAGATGCTCGAAGTTGAAGGAAGAAATGACGACACGCTCGAAATTATCGCCGTAGCTATCCCGTAGTTCTGGGGCCAGTAGCTTGGGCACATTCGGTGCCGTCTTGATCTCGCCGTTGAAGGTCTGGTTTTGCATGACCATCGCGATGCGGTCGTAGTTCTCGAAGGAGCGATCGTAGCTCAGTTCGTCATAGACCCAAAGGCTAATCAGCATCGCCACGGCCATACCGACCGCCAGGCCACCGATGTTGATGAAGGAATAGCCCTTGTTGCGGGCGAGGTTGCGGAAGGCGATTTTCAGGTAGTTGCGGAGCATGGCTATTTTCTTGCAGGTGAGAGGAAAAAATTAAGGAGGCACACCGTGAGTGAACCCGCTTGTGCCAACTCTTCCAAAAGCCATACCCAACAAATCACTTGTTAATTATCAGAGCTTTAACAAATTTATAACGCAAGAAACTGTTCGAAAACGGACAGTCTTGTCCATTTTCGAACAGAAATGATGCGAGGAAGAAGTCGGTAAATACCAGGAGCCAACTATCGCTGATTCACGGCCAGAGGTTCCAGCTGGTAGAGACGCGTAACTTCCCGATTATTCAGTTCGTACCGGATCTCTTTCCCGTCGATGCGAACGACGAGCGAGTAAGGGCCCGAATCCAAAGCGGAAACATCGAGCCAGCGACGGTAATGTGCGACGTTATTGTACTCCTTGTAGTAGAGTTTACCGCGTTCGTCCATCAACTCTATCTTGTACCGCTCTCTGAGCGGGCTATCGACTACTAACCGCAGCTTACCGTCCTGGTTGACCAAAGCGTGTACTACGTACGGTATTTCTTCGCCGGAGGCATTCCGGTCGCGATTCCCGCCAATTTCGAGTAGCGGAAGGCGGGGGTCAGGGAGTAGCGTGGGCAGGGTTTCGGTTTTGATCCGCGTCGTCACGAGTTGGTTGGCCAGCAATTCTTTTAACAATCGGTTGAACTGTCGCCGATTACGGCGTGTGGGCTTCACCCATTTTTCGGGTAGAGATTCCTGATAAATCAATTGTTCGTTTGGCGCAAAAAACTGGACGATGGTCGTGCGGGTTTCGGCCAACGTTTTGAGTTGCCAGTAACCCTGGGTCGAATCGGTTTCAGCTTGCGTGGTTCGGAGTATCGGGTGTTCTTTTTTCTGAGCAAAACCTGGTTGATACAAACTGCTCAAAGCGAGGACAAAAAGAAATGTAAAGATTACGCGTGCAGGTCGGAGGGTAGAAATGAGGTACTTGATGAATGCGTTCATGGCTGTTGTTTTTATGAATTAAAAATCTATTGCCATTACACAAAGGAATACAGTGCCAGTACTTAAAAGTACCCATTCCAGGCGCTCAGGCCATATTCGCCTGTTTTTTTGTGTTCAATTTCGTACGGTAGCTGTCCGGTAGCGGACACTTGTGGGGGCTTCCGGTCAGAGAATATACTCCCCATCGACGCTTTGTATCGGTTCAGGAATATCCTCTTCCCCCAGCATTTCCAGTAAGTTTATTTCAATGGTTCGGGTGATCTGATCCAACGGTATTCCGGTAGGTAATGGCTCGAATGGATCGACCAGTGCCTGACCTACCGAGTGGGTAGTGAGGAAGATATACCCGACCAGCGTACCGAACAGTATAGACCAGTAGCCAATGGCATTGGCGGTCACCATCGTGGTACTCACGGTAAAAATCCAGATAAAAGCGCGGGTATAGTAGTTGTAAGTCGTGGGAAACACTGTGTTTGCAATGCGCTCCGATTTTCCCATTTCGTCACAAAAATTGACAATCATCCGGTTCATTTCCATGAATCTGAAACCGTCGATAGCCTTTCTTTTGTACAAATCCTCCACAAGCTCCGACTGATGAGATAGGATGGCATTGGGAACGTTCATGGCCCTTTCTACATCGGTGAATTCTTCCAGGCTAAGAAACTTGGCGTGTTCCTTCGTAACCGATTTTCGCAGGTTCTTTTTCAGGGCGTACAAAAAAGCAATGTGCCGCCAAATAGCCACGCGTCGTAAGATATTGAGTTCCTGTTCCGGTATATTATCCGACGCGCTGGTATTGTAAATGATCTGCCGGGCCCAGGTGCGGGAGTCATTCACAAGAGCGCCCCAAATCTTCCGCGCTTCCCACCAGCGGTCGTACGATTGGTTATTATTGAAACCGACAAAGAATGCCAGCGCCGTACCCAAGATGGTCGGGATGATGGCAGGAAACGCGAAGTAGCGGCTAACGACATAATCACTGATGAAGAATGCCGCCACACAAATAAACAGATCGAAAGCAGCATATCGCCCCGTTCCCGATATGATACGGCCTATCCTTACATTTTTTGAGATTAACACACTGCTGTTATTTTATTGAAAATGTACTAGTAGTTTGTCAGTCTGAGCGGACGGGGCCGCCCGGCGGTCGAAGACAGTCACGGTCACTCCCACACCAACCCCATGTTCTTAAACACAAAAGCGTACAAATCCGCCGTAGTTTCCAGCGCTTTTTTGGTATTACTGGCCCCATGGCCGGAGTTAGTGTCGATGCGAATTAGCAGCGGATTGGTGGAGGTAGCTCCGGCCTTTTCCTGCAAAGTGGCGGCGTACTTGAATGAGTGCGCGGGAACCACGCGGTCGTCGTGGTCGGCGGTGGTGATGAGCGTGGCGGGGTACTTTCTGCCTTCGTTAATATTATGTAGCGGCGAGTATTTGTATTGATAGGCAAACTCGTCGGCGTTGTCGCTGCTGCCGTAATCAGCAATCCAGTTCCAGCCGATGGTGAATTTGTGGAAGCGCAGCATGTCCATCACGCCCACGGCGGGCAGAGCCACCTTGAAGAGCTCGGGCCGCTGGTTGATGACCGCCCCCACCAGCAAGCCGCCGTTGGAACCACCCTGCACGGCCAGGTACTCTGGCGAGGTGTACTTTTCCTGGATGAGGTACTCGGCGGCGGCGATAAAGTCGTCGAAGACGTTTTGCTTGCTGAGCTTCATGCCCTGCTCGTGCCACTTTTCACCGTACTCGCTGCCGCCGCGCAGGTTGGCCTGCACAAAAATGCCGCCTTGGTCCAGAAACGGAATGCGCGTCGGGCTAAACGAGGGGTCGAGACTGATGTTGAAACCACCGTAGCCGTACAGAATCGTCGGGTTGGTGCCATCCATTTTCAAACCTTTTTTATAGACAATGAAGGCCGGGATTTTGGTGCCGTCCTTGCTGGGGTAGAATACCTGCTTCGTTTCGTAATCCGTGGGCTTGAAGCTGACCTCCGGCTCTCGAAAGACGCTGCTTTTCCTGGTGGCAATGTCGTAGCGAAAAATGGTCGGCGGGTAGTTGAACGAAGTGTAAGTGTAGAACACGAATTTGTCCTCCGCTTCGCCGCCAAAACCACCCGCCGAACCCAGGCCGGGTAGTTTCACCTCGTTCTGCATTTTACCCTGCATATCATAGACATAAACCCGCGAAGTTACGTCCTTAGAATACTCGGCGAAGAGCTTTCCGCCCGCCGTACCGACGCTAACCAACGGCTCCGGCTTCTCAGGCAGGAAGGGTTGCCAGGATTCGGTCTTTGACACGTACTTCATCACTTTCCCGTTGGGTGCTGCTTCGTTGGTTTCGATCAGGAAACCGTCCTCGATATTTTCGACAAGGCTGTACTTGTCGTCCGTGATTTCTTCCACGATGGGCGTGAACTTCGCCTCGCCACGCTTCATCACCCACAGGCCGTTGCCGTCCTTACCTTGTCCCCGGTCGCTCACGTAAAGCGCGGCGTATTGCTCGTCTTCGGTAGTGCTTACGGTGTGAAACCGCTGCGGATGGGCAGGGTCTTCAAATATCAGTCGGTCGTTGCCCTGGGTCGAGCCAACCTGATGGTAGTACACCTGATGGTTTTCGTTTTTGGCCGCCAGGGCGCTGCCTTCGGGCTTAGGGTAGCGGCTGTAGTAGAAGCCGTCACCTTGCCAGGACGCACCGGAAATCTTCACCCACTCGACTTTATCGTCAAGCATTTTCAATGTTTTCATATCCATGACCTGGTACTCCTGCCAATCGGAGCCGCCCTGCGAGAAGCCGCAAACTGCGTAGTCGCCGTTTTTGGACAAACTGAAAACCGTCAGTCGCGTAGTACCGTCGGCGGATAGTTGATTGGGGTCGAGCACTACCTCGGGCGTCCCGTTCAGTCCTTTTTGCCGATAAAGCACCGATTGGTTTTGCAGGCCGTCGTTTTTATAAAAATAAAAGTAGTTGCCCTTCTTGCGCGGGGCCGAGTACTTGGGGTAGTTGTAGGCTTTTTCCAGGTCGTCAAAAATCTTTTTCCGAAATGGGATTTTCTCCAAATAACCGAATGTCACTTCGTTCTCGGCCTTCACCCAGGCCGCCGTCTCGTCGGAGCGGTCGTCTTCGAGCCAGCGGTAGGGGTCGGGTACTTTGGTACCGTGGTAGTCGTCCACATGGTCGATTTTTTTGGTGGTGGGGTAGGTTATTTTTTGCGCCTCTCCGTCGGGATGGAGCAGTGTGGCGGTAAGCAGGGTCATGCCGAGTAGTTTGTAGTTCATGGTTTTGTAAAAAATAGTTCAGGCAGAAGTGGTCGAACAAAGGTACGCGGAGATCAGGAGCGAATCAATCAGGCCTGAACCGGAAATTCTGTACAGATTCTTGGTCTCGAGCTTTTAATATTTTTTAACAAAAACCGAAGTGAGTTGTCAGCTGCGGTATTTTTGGTTATTTTTAAAAAAAAACTCAATCCTATGGCTACTCGACTCCTTACTCTGCTTCTGTTCATTGGCCTGGCTGCTACTACCACACAGGCTCAGAACCTGGACTCCACCGCCTCCTTCCCGGTGAATGCCGTCATATTCCTGAAAGACGGCACGCAACTACGCGGCGTGCTGCTGTCCGAGTCGCCCGTGGGCGCAAGAATCAGAACCGACAACCTGGGCGAAATCACCGTTACGTCGGATAAAATCGAGAGCATTGAAAAGAACGAGGGTGGCTTTTATCACAAAGGCAAGTACTGGTTCGACAACCCACACCACACCCGCTATTTTTTCTCGCCTTCGGCCCTTTCGCTCCGCAAGGGCGAAGGCTACTACCAAAATGCCATGCTACTACTCAACTCCGTGGAGGTAGGCGTGACCGATCACTTTTCGATGGGTGGCGGTTTCGTTCTCAACCCTACTTTCCGTGACTGGCAGGTACTTTTCCTCACGCCCAAAGTCAGCTTCCCCTCTCAATCCAGAGTAACGTTCGGCGTTGGTGCCCTGGCCATTGGGGTATTCAATCGGAGGTACGATTTTAACAATCAAACGGGTATAAGCCGCAAAGATGGCATAGAGGTCAATCTGGCTGGCATCGGCTATGGCTTAATGACTATCGGTGGAGACGAGCGAAACGGCACCGTGGGCCTCGGCTGGGGATTCGCCGAAGGAGAAATAACCGCTAGCCCCGTCCTCAACCTCAGTTTTATGTCGCGGGTGGGCCGGAGGGTAGGCCTCGTGACCGAAAACTGGATATTCATTCCTGCCAAAGGTGATCCGGCGGTGGGGATTTTGTCAGGTGGCGTGCGCTTTTTTGGAGAGAAGATGGCCGTCGACCTGGCCCTGTGGGTACCTGTAGGCCCGGATAATACCCTCTTCGCCATTCCTTACGTAGACTTCGTGATAAAGTTCGGTCAAAAGAAAAGACCGGGTCAGCGCAGCCGATAGTAGTTTCAGGAGCGGAAGGCTTTTTATCAGAAAAGTCAACTGATTTCATGAAACCCCGTATCCTTTCTTGCTCCATCCTATTTGTCATCCTGAGCGTAGCCGAAAGACTTTTTGCCCAAAATGACGTCCATCCCGACATCAAGTTCGCCGAGGCCGAGCTGATTCAAACCCGCGCCAACGGCTTTCGGGGCATCTGGTACATGAATCAACCCTCCGACGACGAGTACGTCTATAAGTACAGCGGCGGCTTGGGTACCTATCCCGCCAACCATCGTCCGTTCGCGGTGTACGCCCCGGCGGTGGACAAGACGTTCTTTTGCTTTGGCGGCACTGACAGTACCAATTCCACGCTGTTGCACAACGTCTCCTATTTCGACCACAAGACCCAGAAAGTAGCCAATCCCATCACGCTGCTGGATAAAAAAACGATCGACGCCCACGATAATCCAGTCATCTCTATCGACGACCAGGGCTTTGTCTGGATTTTCTCCACTGCCCACGGCACCAGCCGCCCGTCGTATATTCACAAGAGTAAAAAGCCTTACGACATCACGGATTTTGAAACGATCCACGCGGCGGAGCTAGTCGACGGTGCGGAAAAACCTTTCGATAACTACTCCTACTTTCAGGTCTATCCCATCAAGGGCAAAGGATTTATCGCCCTTTTTACCAAATATAAAAAAGGCCAACGCGTCATCGGTTTCAATACCAGTGCAGACGGTGCGCATTGGAACGAGTGGCAGGTACTTGCTCACATTGAGGAAGGCCACTATCAGATCAGCGCAGAGCGGGACGGCAAGGTAAGTGTGGCTTTCGACTTTCATCCCGAGGGCAAAGGGTTGAACTACCGTACTAATTTACACTACCTCGAAACCACCGATTTCGGCCAAAGCTGGCAGACATTTTCGGGCGAGAAAGTGACGCTCCCACTAACCACACGAGATAACCCGGCCCGCATCAAGGACTTCGTGAGCGAAGGCTTGAACTGCTACCTGCTGGACATCACGCTGGATGAAAATCAAAAACCCGCCATCCTGGTCATTTCCAGCAAAGGTTACGAGGCTGGCCCCGAAAACGCGCCCCGGCATTGGCGTGTATTTCGTCCCGACAAAGGTCAGTGGGACAATCATATCGTGGGTATTTCGGACAGCAACTACGACATGGGGTCTATCTATGCCGAGCCCAAAAACGTACTACGCATCATTGGCCCGACGGCCGACGGGCCCCAGGCCTATAACCCCGGCGGGGAGATCGTCATGTGGGTTAGTAAGGACGGTGGGCGTACCTGGAAAAAGGAAAAAGAGCTGACCAAAAACAGCGAAATGAACCATACCTATGTCCGCGCCCCCCGTTTTGCCCAGCCCGATTTTTACGGCATATGGGCCGATGGTCACGGGCGCAAGCCTTCGGAATCAAACCTGTACTTTACGACTAAAAAGGGGGAAGTATACCGGCTGCCACGCGAAAATACCGACGCGATGATCAAACCGATTCGCCAGAAATAGCGATTTTCCAGTGACAATTTTCCAGTGAATCAGGGCCCGGCGCCACGAGTCCGCGGCTGGCTACCTGACTGGAGTCGGGCGGGATGTATTTGTAATGGCCGCACCCAATGTTTTTGCGGGAGATGTCCGATGGGCATCTCCTTTTGCATTGTCAGCCGTACCGCTTCCGAAGACCTGTGTGAATTATATTAATTTATAAAATACTCAAAATCAGTGCTATAATTTTTTACTTTCATTTAAAAGCAGTGCAGGGGAATCCGCCACAAATAACAGGGCGTAAGTGGAGCCATAAATCAACAAACTAAAAAACATCAATCACAAATCGAATTACATTATGAAAAAATTAGCATTTTTTGTCGCTGCCCTTTTTGTTGCCAATGCCTCTTTTGCACAGGGGAACATGAAAACCGTGGAAGTGGGCGGGGCTGCGATGTATCCTAACAGAAACATCGTCGAGAATGCCGTCAATTCCAAAGACCACACCACCCTGGTAGCCGCTGTGAAAGCCGCCGGGTTAGTAGAAACATTACAGGGAGCCGGTCCATTTACGGTGTTCGCACCAACCAATAAGGCGTTTGACAAACTGCCCGCAGGAACTGTCGAAACTTTAGTAAAGCCCGAAAACAAAGCCACATTATCCAAGATCCTGACTTACCACGTCGTATCGGGCAAGATGGATTCTGAAGCCATTGCTGCGGCCATCAAGGAGGGTAACGGTAAAGCTACTTTCAAGACTGTAGAAGGCGGGACCTTGACGGCTATGATGAAAGGCAAAAAGCTGATGCTGATGGATGAGAAAGGAGGTACTTCTACCGTCACCATTAAGGACGTGTACCAATCCAATGGCGTTATTCACGTGATTGATACTGTAGCAATGCCAAAGTAATTCACAGACCGAATCGACATAAGGAATCAAATAGCCGGCGCGTCATGTGCCGGCTATTTGTATTTATAGCTTACCCGAAAAGGGTATTAAACCTATGAATTGAGGGGCCGACATTTTATTTTACAAGTAAAGTATTAATTCGGGGGGCAATAGTGCTTTGTAGGTAAACCTTAGATAACCTACCGCCTTCATGACCCTCGGACTACAGACGCTCGATTACGCCATTTTCCTCACCTATTTCGTCATCGTGTCCAGCTACGGCTACTGGGTTTATACCCATAAGGGAAAGCAGGACGGCGACAGCGCGAAGGATTTCTTCCTGGCCGAAGGTTCACTAACCTGGTGGGCCATCGGCGCCTCTATTATTGCTTCTAATATCTCGGCGGAGCAGTTCATCGGCATGAGCGGACAGGCGTTCCAGTTGGGCATCGCCATTTCAGTGTATGAATTGTTCGGTGCGGTGTCGCTGCTGATCGTGGCGGTGTACTTTCTGCCGATGTACCTCAAAAACGACATCTTCACTATGCCGCAGTTTCTGGCGCGGCGCTACGATACCCGGTTGGCGACGATTATGGCCGTTTTCTGGCTGTTCCTGTACATTTTCGTGAACATGACGTCCATCATTTATCTCGGAGCATTGAGTCTCGAAAAAATGACGGGCTTTGGCTTCATGCTTTGTGCGACTTTCCTGGTCATCTTCGCCATCGTCATCACCCTAGGCGGCATGAAAGTCATCGGCTATACCGATGTTATCCAGGTAGTTTGTCTGATTTTTGGCGGACTGGCCACGACCTACCTCGCCCTGGGCTTGCTCTCGGATCGGGTGGGTACCGGCGAAGGGGTACTTGAAGGACTGGGCATGATCGCCCAAAAGGCCGACAGTCACCTGCACATGATATTTACGCCCGGCGAGTACAGCGTTCACGACGGGCGCGGCGGCTTCATCGACGCCTACAACCAGTTGCCGGGCGTGATGATGTTCATTATCGGCGGACAGTTCGTGAACAATCTCAACTACTTCGGCTGCAACCAGTACATCACGCAACGCGCCCTCGGGGCTGACCTCAAAACGGCCCGCTCTGGCCTGCTTTTCGCCTCGGTACTCAAAATGTTCATGCCGCTGATTGTGGTATTGCCCGGCCTGGCGGCTTACGTTTTGTTCCAGGAAAATGCCGACCCGGCCATCATCGGCGGCATCACTGACAACGGCATCGTCAAGCCCGACAACGCCTACCCCGTCCTGCTTAACTTGCTGCCCACGGGCTTGAAGGGCCTGGCCTTCGCTGCCCTCACCGCCGCCATCGTTGCCAGCCTGGCGGGTAAAGCCAACAGTATTTCGACCATCTACATGCTCGACATCCACAAGAAATTTTTCAATAAAAATCTCAGCGAAAAGCAAACTGTCTTGACGGGTCGCGTGGCGATTGTCGTGGCGTTTGTCATCGCGCTGTTGGTGAGTCCACTGCTGCGGAACTTTGGGCAGGCGTTCGAGTACATTCAGGTTTATACGGGCTATATTTCGCCGGGTATTCTGAGTATTTTCCTGCTGGGATTTTTCTGGAAAAAAGCCACCGCCAACGGCGCTTTGGTAGCCGCCATTCTCAGCGTGGCGCTGTCGGCTTTCATCGAGTACCAGTTCCCCGCCTTCCCCTTCCTCAACCGCATGGGGGTAGTTTTCTGGATTTGCTCGCTCGTACACATCACAATCAGCCTGATCCAGTCGGGCGGGAAGGATAACCCGAATGCCTTCGTCGTCCAGCGGGATTGGTTCAAAGTCGCGCCCTCGTTTCGGTACGGGGCCATTGGGGTGGTGGGGTTGTTTTGTGTGATTTATTGGATTTGGTGGTAGTGCTTCGGCTCCGCTCAGCATGACAACGCTTTAGCTACGATCAGCATCATAACTACACTCAGCATGACAACGCTTTAGCTACGATCAGCATCATAACTCCACTCAGCATGACAACGTCTCGGCAATCGGCTGGGGAGGTCTTCGGCTCCGCTCAGACTGACAATGACT
>NZ_JBGSXF010000319.1:0-5758 GCF_041751555.1 Persicitalea sp.
ACCGACTCGTCGATCCGGTCCATCGAAAAGGTCTTGCCGTTGATCGTGTGCATCCCCGCCATGCTTTTCATTTTGCCCATCTTGTGCTTGCCCGAGCCTTCCATGGATATTCCAATATCGAAAGTCCGGGTTTTGGTGGCGGAAGCAGCGGGCATAACCGGAATACTATTCAGGGTGGCGGGCAAAGTGAACGGGTCGCTTTCGGTTCTATCAACCACAAACTTCATGATTTTGAATCCCTGGCTTCCCTGCGAATCTGCCCCGGAAAAAGGGTTGCTTTGCAAGAAAACTTCGCCGTTCAGGCTTATTTTGCTAAAATCCAGCAGCAGGTCGGCCCGTTCGCCGGGGGCAAGCAGAAGATTCGTGGCGGTTTCGGAGGCGGGCAACAATCCGCCGTCGGAGCCGATAATCATAAACGAATCAGCACTGCTTAGGGCTAAATTGTAGATTCGGGCATTGGAACCATTCAGCACCCGAAGTCGGTAGGTCCGGGAAGCAACCTTGCGATACGGGGTGTGTGCTCCGTTTACCGTGATCGTATCACCCATGTAGCCAATCATCACCTCGCCCATCGTCGGGTTATAAACCAAACCTCCGTTGGCATCGACGCGCTTATCCTGAATCACCAGAGGGATCTCGTAGTCACCGGATGGTAGTTTCAAAGCTCGTTCCTCGGGGCTATCGATTATAAACATCCCCGCCAGGCCCATAAATACCTGCCGCCCCGTTTGCATATGAGGATGCGGATGATACCACGCCATGCCTGCAGGCTGATCTATCTTGAAAGAATAGTTGAATGACTGCCCGGCATTCACCATCTGCTCGGGGTGGCCGTCCATAGCGGGAGGCACGAGTAGGCCATGCCAATGAATGTTAGTGTCCTCAGTGAGGCCATTGGTGAAGGGGAAGTCAACCATGCTACCTCTTTCCACCCGAATAGTTGGACCTAAGATAGTATTTCGATAGCCCAGCATCGGGCCGCTTTTTCCTGGTATAATCGAACCGCTCATGCTGTGGGCGTTGAGGGGTGTACCTGACACGGCGGTTTCGGGCGTAAGGAGCGGCGTGCTGAATGTACCGGGCGCGACGGCGGGCGCGACGGCGTTCATCGCATCCATGTCCATATTCATGCAACCCGACAGCAGGCTTTCTGATGCTGCGATTCCGGCGGCCCCCAGGCCAAGTGTTCTTAAAAACTCAATACGTTTCATCTACTAAGAGTTAGTCAGGAGAGTACAAATAAACGGAATAAACAGTGTGCATCTGTGTGACGCACATCTGTGTGACGCAATGGATTATAATGAACTACTTCCTTTGTCTGTGGTTTGTCTGATAAAGCAGAAGCCGCGCGGAAAGAGAAAGACATTACGCTTATCTTCGTTCCCACAAATGTATTAAGGACTCGTTTCGCTATTTTACACAATTTGGTTTAAGTGCTGTGAATTTCACTCATTGCCTGGAAAAGAAGCATTGCTACCGATGAACCGTTAGACTCACACCCCGCTTTGATCATTTTTCAGCAGCAACGAATAAGCCGCAAAGTCTTCGGTGACCAGAAAGTGAGGTTCCTGATAACTGTCTGAAAAGGGGTTGACCAGGACAGATATTGGCGAAACGTATTTCAAACTCAGCGAAACTCTGTGCCGGACTCTGCGTTACTTTGTGTCTCAGAAAGCTGACATACAATCATACCAACCACAATGAAAAGAAAAGTACTCTTTATCGACCGCGACGGAACCATCATCGTAGAACCGCCCACCGACTTTCAGGTCGATTCGCTGGAAAAGCTCGAATTTCTACCAAAGGCTATTTCCAACCTGCGCCGCCTCGCTGAAGAAACCGACTATGAACTCGTTATGGTTACGAACCAGGACGGCCTGGGTACCGACTCTTTTCCCGAAGACACTTTCTGGCCTGCTCATACCAAAATGATGAAGACCTTAGAAAGAGAGAATGTTCTCTTCGCCAACGTCCTCATCGACCGCACCTTCCCCACCGACAACGCCCCTACCCGAAAGCCCGGCACAGGGCTACTGACCAAGTACCTGAACGGCGATTATGATCTGGCCAACAGCTACGTCATAGGTGACCGCCTGACGGACGTGCAGTTGGCGGTCAATATGGGTTCCCAGGCTATTTATATTGCTCCCGAACTACCCCAAGAAGGCGTTTCAACGGAAATAACGTCGGCAATTTCGTTGGTTTCAAATGATTGGGATACCATTTTTGAAAAACTCAAACTACCCGCCCGCACTGCTACCGTGCAACGCAACACGAAGGAGACCGAAATTTCCATCAAGCTCAACCTCGACGGTACGGGCCAATCAACCATACAGACGGGCCTGGGCTTCTTCGATCACATGCTCGACCAACTCGCCAAGCACTCGGGAGCCGACCTGGAAATCACGGTTAAAGGCGATCTGCACATTGACGAACATCATACCGTCGAAGACGCAGCCCTGGCCCTCGGCGAAGCGTATCGTCAGGCCTTGGGCGACAAGCGTGGCACCAACCGATACGGTTTTTTACTACCCATGGACGAGGCACTAGCACAGGTCGCCATCGACTTCTCAGGCCGTCCGTGGCTGGTGTGGGAAGCGGAGTTCCGACGCGAGCGGATCGGCGAAATGCCTACGGAGATGTTTCACCATTTTTTCAAATCCTTTTCGGACGCCTCGCTTTGCAATCTGAACATCAAAGTGGAGGGCCAAAACGAACATCATAAGATTGAGGCGATTTTCAAAGCCTTCGCCAAAGCCATCAAAATGGCCGTGGCGCGGGATTTGAAAGCCTTGGATAGTATGCCTTCTACAAAGGGCGTTCTGTAATTTTTTTAGCAAACATTCGCCTTACTCGTTTTCTGTCTGTATTTTTGCAAAAAGGTTTTTATCAAAAACTGCGCTCACCATGTTCATGAATATCGTTGCCCTCGTATTTTACACCCTCCTGCTGGGTTCTGCTTTTGTCGTAGGCCGCTGGCTCGAAAGACACGAAAAAGACTACGATCGCTACAAACGCTCCAATTAGGCAACGTTTTTTGCACTATTGGTGTTGTCATAGCTTCAAAACCTTAACCGATTGAATGAGAGTAGGATTTTTCATATTTCTAATGAGTTTTTGTATCGTCGGAATCATTGCCAACGGCAAAAAGTTCGTGCAAGAAAGTGAAACGATCCAGCTCCAGGATTGTGAGCCTGCCGATTCGGACGAGTCCGAATCGAAGTCCTCTTTTTTTACCGATTTTCTGCCCGGAATTTCGGCTTTTAACTACTACCCCAGAAATAAGGCGAGGTTTGCCTGTACTTTTCTTGCTTTCAAGAACGTAGCGCGGGATCGCTTCTTTCCGCCGCCCGACTGTAGTTTTTCCTGAGTCACGTCGTGCCTTTCATCAGTCTATTTGGCTACTATTTCGAGCATTATTGTCGACTTAGTTAGTTGCTAGAATTTGGCTGAACATGTCATTTTATTTACGATTTCCGGTGTACATCACGCGCTTTGGTTGAATTGCCTGGGCCGGAAATATTTTTTCATAACCACTTGTCAAACCCTTTAAATTTTAATCATTATGTCGAAATCTTATCAGCAGCTATTCGAAAACAATCGCAAGTGGGCCACTGAAACCAATCAGCAAGACCCCACTATACTCAAAAAATCAGCGCAGGGACAAAGCCCCCAGTTTCTATGGATAGGCTGCTCCGATAGCCGGGTACCTGCCAATCAAGTCACCGGCACTACCCCAGGAGATATTTTTGTCCATCGTAACATTGCCAACATGGTCGTGCATACCGACATGAGTATGTTGAGTGTGCTCGATTATGCGGTTAACGTACTAAAAGTCAATCATATTATCGTTTGTGGTCATTACGGCTGCGGCGGGGTGGGTGCCGCAATGGGCAACAAGTCAGTCGGGCTGATTGACAACTGGCTGCGGCACATTAAGGACGTATACCGCTTGCACAAAGACGAAGTGGATGCCATCGGAGACGCGACCGAGCGCAGCAACCGACTGATCGAGTTGAATGTGCAGGAGCAGGTCATGAATCTGTCGAAAACGTCTATCGTACAGATGGCCTGGGAGCGAAATCAGCCTTTGGAAGTACACGGCATGGTTTACGACATCGCCAGCGGTCTGCTGAAAGATTTAGACGTCATGACCGATAGTACCAAAGGCATGGACAATTTCTATGCTTTAAACCTTAACCAGAAAGGCTGACACCTTCATCAATTATCTACCAAAACGTTTGATATAACGAGCAAGAAACATGGCAGTTGAAAAGAAAAGTATGTTCGCCAATTTGAAGTACGATTTCCCCGCCGGGCTGGTGGTGTACCTCGTTGCTTTGCCGCTTTGCCTGGGCGTAGCCCTGGCATCTACGGGCGATCCCAACCGTCTGTTTTCCGGCATCATCGCCGGAGTAGTGGGCGGTATTGTAGTGGGAGCATTGAGCGGCTCAGCTCTGGGCGTGGCGGGACCCGCGGCTGGTTTGGTGGTCATTATTTTGGGGGCATTGGAAACCTTGGGTAGTTACGAAGCCTTTTTGCTTGCCGTGGTACTATGCGGAATCATCCAGGTAGTTGCCGGATTCCTCAACGCCGGCATTATCGGCTATTACTTCCCGTCTTCGGTGATCAAAGGAATGCTTGCCGCCATTGGTATCACTCTGATATTAAAAGAGATACCCCATGCTTTTGGCTACGACAAAGATTTTTTTGGAGATGAATCTTTTTCCCAGGCTGACGGTCACAACACGTTCACTGAGCTATATTACTCAGTGAGGTATAGCAGTACCGGAGCCATCATCATCTCGCTGATTTCGCTGGCAGTGCTGATTCTGTTCGAGCGGCCTTTCATGAAAAAAATTCAGCTGTTCCGCTTTCTGCCGGGAGCATTGTTCGTCGTTATTTTGGGTACTATTCTCAACATGACTTTTGCGGCGGTAATACCCGAGTGGGCAATGAAGGGCGAACACCTGGTAAAACTGCCCGTAGCCGAAACGGCCCAGGAGTTCATCAGCTTTTTCACCTTTCCAGATTTTTCCTTTATATATAATCCGGAAGTTTATACGGTAGCGTTCACGCTTGCCATCGTGGCCAGTCTGGAAACGCTGCTGTCCGTAGAGGCCACCGACAAACTCGACCCTTACAAGCGGAGTACACCGACCAACCGGGAATTGAAAGCTCAAGGCATGGGCAACCTAGTCTCGGGCCTGATCGGTGGACTGCCCGTTACGCAAGTGATTATTCGCAGTTCTGCCAATATAGACTCGGGCGGCAGGACTAAAATGGCGACAATCACTCACGGTGTACTGTTACTGGTGTCGGCAATATTTATTCCTTACTTCCTCAACATGATTCCTCTGGCAGCACTGGCAGCCATTCTGTTGCTAGTCGGATACAAGCTGTCCAAGGTATCGTTGTACAAGAAGATGTACGAACTGGGATGGGATCAATTCATCCCCTTCATCGTCACGATCGTGGCCATTCTGATGACTGATTTACTGAAAGGTATCGCCATTGGGATGGTCGTCGCCATCTACTTTATTCTGCGTAAGAATTATAAGCATTCTTACCATTACAAGAAGGAAGATCGTAAAGAAGGTGAGGTTATTACGCTGCAACTTTCCCAAGAGGTAACATTTCTTAATAAGGGAAGTATTAATCACACACTCAGCATGTTACCCCACGACTGCACCGTCGTAATCGATGGAACGTTATCGCTGAACATCGACTATGATGTGTTGGAGATTATTCAGGATTT
>NZ_JBGSXF010000320.1:0-13435 GCF_041751555.1 Persicitalea sp.
GAAAACTTCGTCGGGCTGGCGTTTTGGCAAGATGGCTTCCTCACGGCTAAATCCGGCGTTTTCGGGTGCACCTAGTTTGCTCATGGATTTTCGGATGGCATCCAAGCAGCTTTGGTCGTCGGGGTACTTATTGTCGGTCACGCCCGAAATCTCGCTGTGCATCGTCGCGCCGCCCAACGACTCGGCGTCCACATTCTCACCGATGGAGGATTTGACCAAATACGGCCCGGCCAAAAACACCGACCCCGTACCTTCCACAATCAGCGCTTCGTCGGACATGATGGGCAGGTACGCCCCGCCCGCCACGCAACTACCCATGATGGCGGCAATCTGCGGAATGCCCATCGCCGACATCTGTGCGTTGTTGCGGAATACACGGCCAAAATGTTCCTTATCGGCGAAAACCTCAGCCTGCATGGGCAAATAGACGCCTGCGCTGTCCACCAAATAGATAATGGGCAGGCGATTTTCCATCGCTATTTCCTGCGCCCGCAGGTTTTTCTTGGCTGTGATCGGAAACCACGCCCCGGCCTTCACGGTGGCGTCGTTGGCTACGACCACACACAGCCGACCCGCCACGTAGCCCAGCCCCATCACCACGCCGCCAGCCGGGCAGCCACCTTCGTCTTCGTACATGCCGTCGCCAGCAAAAGCACCGACTTCCAGGAAGTACGCCTCGTCGTCCAGCAAATAGTCAATGCGCTCACGAGCGGTGAGCTTGCCCTTTTTGTGCTGGCTTTCGATTTTCTTGATGCCGCCGCCGAGTTGCACCGTAGCATAGCGTACCTTGAGGTCATTGGTGAGGTCAGTGAGGGAGGTGGGCTTGTTCATGGTGTCGCGAAATTATCTTTTTCGATAAAAGAAATCGTGTATTTGCATCAAAAATAAAAAGTCGCCCGCCCGTGAGCAAACGACTTTCAGAAGCTGTGTTTTGGAGAATAGGATAAATTATTCAAACTCGACGCCTTCTTCTGCTAAAAATTTTCCGACATTAAAATACTTAGCGTCCAGCAACTCAATATCCTGATTCCAGTCTTTGGTGAGCCAATCCTGCCCCGGTTCGGCAACCATGACTTTACGGCTCCTGGTAAAAATCCAAATGATTCGATGCACGCCGAAATCCAGCAGCTTTTGGGTTTTCAGGTGGACGTAATCAGAGGCACCTTCTTCGGAATAGTCAATGTTGGTATCTACCTCGACCACCATTTTCGGCGGGACATCGGCGTAGTGGAGGTTAATTTTTTTGGCAGGAAGCTTGCTGCGCTCGAAAATGGCAAGGTCACCCGCTAGATTGCTTCTTTTGTCAATATGGATACCTATTTCGCTGCTCAATGATACGTACAATTTTCTACTAAGTTCAGTATGAACTATATAGTATATGAAATCGACGATTAGACTTTGCAAAGTGCTGCTTCCCATGATGTCATCAAGAGCCAGTTCCCCGGCCATCACTTTTCTGAAATTTGGATAATAGAAAGCTCGCCCGTCGATAGTTTCTTTAACTAATTCGGCGGGAACCAGAGAGGTAGGTACAGCTAATTCTTGAACTAACATAATAATGCAGGTACTTGATTAAGAACACAAGATACTTTATTCGCACTACAAAATCCAGTAAGACTGAAGTAAGTACACAGCATCAGGTGTGGTGTGTCTCTAGTTACGTCCGTTGCCAATCGAATCTACCCCAAGCCTTTTGAACTCCAGCGTCGTATCCACGGGCGACTCGGACGGCCCTTTGTCTTTTTTGCCAAAAATTGAGACGTTCACATAGCGCTTAGGATTCTCTCGCAGGTTGGCCAGCAACTGGTTCATGCTGATGATAGTGTAGTTCAGGTTATTGTAGAGCTTGTCGTCGTTGATGAGCTTGCTGGCGGTTCCTTGGCCAGTCTTGACCGAAGCGACGAGTTGCTCCATCTGTGTCACGAGTTGATTGGCGCGGTTGACGGTTTCACCCAGACGCAGGGCGTTCAGCGAGTCGGCGAAAGTACCTGTCTTGGCTAGCAGTGGGCTAATTTTTTTCTCGGTTTCGATAAGGCCAGAGGAAAGTTCGCTCAGGTTGGCAGTGAGTTCGGCCAAGCTCTTCTGATTTTGCTGTAGCGTGGTGCGCAACGTGCTGCCCGTTTGATCAAAATTGCGCAGCACCTGATTCAGAATGGCCCCGGTTTCCTGGAAACCCTTCGCGACCGCGTTGAGATTTTGCACCAGCGAATCAGCGTGGGTAATGACGGGTAGCGTTCTTTCCTGTAGAAGCGCTTGAATACCCGCTTCTTGATTACTTACAAGCGTATCTCCACCTACCAATTCGCGGCCCGATGGACTGATTTCTAAGCGAATAACCTTACCCCCCAGCAGCCCCCCATCAGCCAAAATAGCTTGGGTTCCTTCTCGGAGGACGATGTCCTTTCGAATTTCGAGCGTTACTAGCAACCGATTACTTCTTTCTTGCTGAATGGTTATTTTTCGCACCTGTCCCACGGCCATGCCGTTGAGCGTAATCGGGTTAGACGAAGTTAGTCCATCAATACTGTTGTAAATAACGTAGTATTTGCTATTGGCAGAAAAAACGTCGGAACCTTTTAGAAAGTTGAAGCCAAAGTAGAGCATGGAGATCGTAACGACCGACAGTAAGCCCACTTTCAGCTCTCGGGAGAATTTCATGACGTTAAATCGTGAGGGTGGAAAGAGATATTTCTGTTACGAAAGAACGCCTATTATCGTTCCATCTCTTTGCGGTATTGCTTGAACGCACCATACACAGCTTCCGCCACCTCATCCTGGCCGTCTTTTGAATTCAGGTAAGCCTCTTCAGTGGGGTTGCTAAGGAAGCCTGTTTCTACCAGAACGCTGGGCATGTTGGTTCGCCATAGCACCAGGAACCCTGCTTGTTTCACACCCCGACTTCGGCGGTTCGACTCCGACCGAAACTGCCGCTCCACCCGGCTGGCAAAAAGCAGGCTGCTGGAAAGATAGGCGCTCTGGTAGTTGGCGAGCATGATGTGCGCCAGCGGAGAGGTGGGGTCGAAGCCCTTATACGTTTCTTTGTAGTCTTTCTCTTTCAGGATTACCGAGTTTTCACGTTTGGCTACGGCGAGGTTGGCCTCGGACTTGTGCAGCCCCATTACGTAGGTTTCGGTACCAAGGGCGCGGCTGGATCCCGCGTTACAATGGATAGAAATGAAAAGGTCGGCGCGGTTACGGTTGGCGTAAGCTGAGCGCTCGTCGAGTTCGACAAATACATCGGATGTTCTGGTGTACAGAACTTTCACCTCCGGCATCTCGGCTTTGATTTTCTTGCCAAGGGCCAGGGCGATCTTCAAAGTAGTGCGAGACTCGCGGACTACTTTGCCCCGCGTGCCAGGGTCGTGGCCGCCGTGTCCGGCGTCTATCACCACCACATCGATCAGGCCGGGATTGTTTTCAGAGACAGGCTCCTGCTGAAAAGCGAAGGCCAAACTCAACATCAAACCACCCGTAGCAGCCGCGATTTTAAGAACTTTTAACATTATTTTTTGCTTAGTGCGTTACTCCCTAGTGGTTTCTCCACTAATTTTGACATCTTGAATTTTAGGCAAAAATACGCTTTTTGATACAACTGAAAAAAAAGTGCTTTAGTATATCGCTGAGCCTGTGTATACTTCTGCTGGTGGGATGCGTAAGGACTCAGCAACAACCGGGCCGATCTGGTCGACTCTTCGGCAAAGTGGCCAAGGCCGACTCTTCGGCGGCGGTTCAGAACCCTGTTGCCGTCACTTCCGATACGCTCACCGCTGCCGATTCGACGACGCTGCCCGACGGCGTCCGCATCGCGACGGGCGACACCCTGGGTATCCGCCTGGATTCGCTGCGAGCCGATTCGTTGCGTGTGGACTCGCTTGCCAAGCAAAGCGACCTGCAATCGACGGTTCAGTACAAGTCCCGCGACTCCACGATCATGGATGTGGATGGCAAACAGGTACACCTCTACGGGGAGGCCGAGGTCACTTACGGTACTATCAACCTCAAAGCTGACTACATCCGCATCGACTGGACGATCAACGAACTTTTTGCCAAGGGTAGTTATGACTCCACGACTAAGGAAACTGTAGGGGAGCCCATCTTTCAGGACGGGGCAGAGGCATACAACACCAAAGAACTACGTTACAACTACAAGACCAAGAAGGGCTTCATTAAGGGAGTAGTCACGCAACAGGGTGAGGGCAACATCCGGGGCGAGCAGGTCAAGAAGGATCAGGAAGGCAATTTGTATATCAAAAAAGCCATTTACACTACCTGCAACCTTACGCACCCGCACTTTTACATCAATGCTCCCAAAATCAAACTCATCGACAACAAGCAGGTAGTTTCGGGGCCGTTCAACCTGGTCATCGCCGACGTGCCGCTGCCGCTGGGTCTGCCGTTCGGCTTTTTTCCTTTTCCCAAGAAAAAAGAGATTGGTACCTCGGGCATCCTGTTCCCGGCCTACGGTGAGGAACCCAACGGCCGAGGCTTCTACCTGCGCGACGGCGGCTACTACTTCGCCGTCAGCGAGAACTTCAACGCTACGGTTACCGGGCAGATCTACTCCACCGGAAGCTGGGGCGCGGGCGTGAGTTCAATTTATACTAAGCGCTACCGCTACAACGGTAACGTTTCGTTGCGCTTCAATCGCAACAAGTCGGGTGACGAGCTGGACAAACTACTAGACAAACCAGGACGGAACGATTTCAGCGTCATCTGGTCGCATTCGCCCGTGCCGCGCGGTAACTCTACCTTCTCGGCCAATGTGAACGTAACCAGCAACAGCTTCAACCAGTACAACGCCCAAGAAACCCAGAAGTACATCTCGAACGTCGCCAGTTCGTCAGTGCAGTACAACCGTACCTTCGGGCAGTACGCCCGCGCCGGGGCCAGTTTGCGCGTAAACCAGAACTTCGGCACGCCCGATCCCTTGACCGGACTGAAGACAGGCGGCAAGACCGACGTTTCGTCGTCATTCAATTTCGGTGTCAATCAAATCGCCCCCTTCGCCCTCAACGGCGGGCGCGGTGCCTGGTACGAAAGCTTCCGGCTGGGCATGGACTTCAACGGCGATTATAGCGTCAACAATACGCTATCGACCATCGACACGACTTACTCGCGGCTAGGCTTTATCGTGACCAACGAAATGGACAGCGCCCGCACCCGCAGCGACCAAGTGGTCGATTTCAACTTCGACAACCTGCCCGACCTTTTGAAAGACGCGCGGTTCAATGGCCGTTACTCGATCCCCATCTCGCTGCCCAACTTCAAGCTGCTGCGCTTCATCAATCTCACGCCCGGCATTTCGTTGCAGGGCGAGGTTTTTTCCAAGCAATACAAATATACCTACCAAGGCGAAAACCGTGTCCGCATCGACACCATCGACCAGGTGGGTAGCGAGTACAGCTACTCGATGAGCGCGGGGCTGAACACGCGATTTTATGGTACTTTTTTCGTGAAGGGAAAACGGCTGGAAGCGATTCGGCACACGGTGATTCCGTCGGTGTCGTTCAGCTATACGCCCGATTTCTCGGGCGACAATTTTGGTTTTTACCAAAATGTCCAAATCAACGACGATGGCAAAACGCAGTTCCTGTCGCGTTACCGGGGCATTGGCAATAGTCTTGGCGGCAGCAACGGGCAGGCGTCGGGGGTAGTTTCGTACAGTCTCAACAACTCCTTCGAGATGAAGCTGCGCTCGAGGAGCGACACGTCGGACCAGCAGTTCGAGAAGGTTTCGCTATTGGACAATCTCAGCTTCAACGGCAGCTACAACCTCATCGCCGACTCGCTGAACCTATCCAACCTGTCGGTGAATGCCAATACGACGATCAAGGATTTGAATCTGAATTTCAACATGACGTTCGATCCTTACGCCTACATCCCCGATCTGCGCAGTCCCAGCAATACGGCTGGCCTCCGCATCAACGAGTTTGCGGTCAAGCGCGGGCAGGGCCTGGCGCGGCTCTCGAACCTGAACTTTACTTTTTCCAAGAGCTTTAACCCAAAAAAGAAAGACCCGGCGAAAAAGCCCGCGCCACCCAATCCAACCAACCCGGAGGCCACCGATGAAAACCTGGAATTCATCAACCGCCACCCCAACCTTTATGTGGATTTCGACATTCCCTGGAACGTCAACATCAACTACAATTTCGGACTGAGCCGCTTCGGGCTGCGACCCGCCGAGATTATCCAAACGCTGAGCGCCAACGGCGACCTGAGCCTGACGCCCAAGTGGAAGCTGAGCCTGCAAACGGGCTTCGACTTCACGGCCCTCAGCCCGTCGATCACCACGGTGTCGCTCTTCCGCGACCTGCACTGCTGGGATATGTCGTTCAACTGGACGCCCTATGCGGGCAACCGCCTGCGGGCCAGCAATTATTCTTTCACGCTCAAAGCCAAGTCGTCCATTTTGCAGGATTTGAAGCTGTCGAGAAGGCGCTCATTTGTGGATCGGAGTGGGTATTGATAATCAAAGAAAAAAGTCCGGCATCAACTCTTCGTCGCTCAGATTGGTGTCTACGCGGTACTTTGCGAAATCCGTCACGCCTTCGGCTTTTAGCACCTCTTCATCCACAAAGAAATTTCCTGTGCATTCGCGGCTGTTGCGGCGGAGGATGTGGTAAGCCGCGTCAGCCATGATTTCGGGCGTACGGCTGCGCTGCATGAGGCCGTCGCCGCCCAGCAGATTCTGTACGGCAGCGGTGGCGATGGTCGTGCGCGGCCACAGCGCGTTGAAGGCCACACCCTGCTTTTTGAACTCACCCGCCATGCCCAGCACGCACATACTCATGCCAAACTTAGCCATTGTGTAAGCCACATGCGGCGCAAACCACCGCGTTTCCATGTTTAAAGGCGGCGACAGATTCAACACGTGCGGGTTGTCGGCTTTTAGTAAATGGGGCAGACAAAGCTTGCTGGTCAGAAACGCACCCCGCGTGTTAATGTGGTGCATCAGGTCGTATCGCTTCATGTCGGTTTGCAGCGTGGGCGTCAGGCTGATGGCGCTGGCGTTATTGATCAGAATATCGATTCCTCCGAAGGTACTTACGGCTTCGTCCACGGCGGCTTGTACCAATTCTTCGTCCCGTATGTCCACTTGGAGCGGCAGGGCCTTGCCCCCGGCCGCCTCGATTTCGGCAGCAGCGGTATGGATCGTTCCGGGCAGTTTGGGATGCGGATCGGCGGTCTTGGCGGCAATGATTATATTGGCTCCTTCCTTCGCCAGGCGTATAGCAATAGCCAGGCCAATCCCCCGGCTTCCTCCGGTAATGAAAACGGTTTTATCTTTTAACATTAGTTGGATGGATTTTTGTAGATGAATTGAACAGAAATGCCCTTTTTTCAAGATTTAATCTGGAAAGGGTGGCATGGTTTGTGCTTAATTATTGAACCAGATACCAAAGTTTCAAGGTAGCGAAAAGCGTTCTATAAATGATAAAATATCTATTAGGCTTTTTCTTCTTGCTGATCTACCATGGCCACACGGTTGCCGCTGATGTATCCCTAGTTACGGCCGATAGCTGTAATATACCGGCCCCGACCATCCGGGCCGAGCGGGATTCCACTTGTTCGGGCCAGCCCGTACTGCTGTGGGCGGCGGGCTGCGACGGAACAGTGAAGTGGTCCAACGGCCTGGTGGGTGATACCATCGTGTCGCGCCCGGCGAATACACGCGTCTATACGGCTATTTGCGAAAAAGAAAATTGCCCAAGCCCGGCTTCTCAATCCCTGACAGTCGTTGTTCCCATTCCCGATATTCCCATTCTCAGCGCCAGCCAGCGCACCGTTTGTGCGGGCGACAGCGCAGTGCTGACGGCCAGCGGCTGTCCGGGCGCGGTGGTGTGGTCCAACGGCAGTACAGGCCGCGAAATCACGGTGCGTCCTGCCCAAACTACCACCTACACGGCAATCTGCCGCACGAGCGAAGGACAGGCGGACGGCCTGAAATGTATCAGTTGCTTCGCCGAGCCCGTCGAGGTCAGGGTAGCCGATTCGGTCCGGCCTGTTTTGATTTCAGCCCAAAAGAGCGTTTGCGCCGACGACACGCTTTCTTTACGCGTTGTGGGTTGTCCGGGTAACGTCTATTGGGCGGACGCAACAGATTTGACTGGTAAATTGCGGGTAATTAAGCCTCTGGTCACCACTACGTATAGCGCTATCTGTAAAGTTGGTGATTGCAGCTTTGGCACTAATCTTGCCACCGTACAGGTCGGCCCTGCCCCCGTTCCGGTAGTCACTACCGTGCGGACAGCAGTTTGTGCGGGCGAGAAAGTTAAAGTCAGTGCGAGCGGCTGCGACGGTATCGTGACCTGGTCGAATGGCCAAACGGGGACTGAAATTATGATTTCTCCCGAAGCGACGCCTACAGTAAAGGCCCGCTGCGGCCAAGGCGACTGCCAAAGCGGGTTTTCGGAGGCAATTGTTTTTACTATAAATCCGACTCCGCCCACACCGCTGGTTCGGAATCGTAAGAACGAATGCCCGTACATCACCCTGGATCTGATGCTGACTTTGCAACAAACGCCACGCACGAAAGGTGGTCGCTATGAGTTCAGAACTGCCGCAGCCGCCAGTTCGCCTGAGGTGGTGCATTCGGGCATCGCGGGGGCGGGTACTTATCATGTTTTTGAGAAAAGTGCGGTAGGTTGCTACAGCGAAGCGGCAACAGTAACTATCACAATTAACGAATGCCTGGCACCGGTACCCGTCTGCGCGTATTTTCCCGGTAGTGTGCAGATCAAAGCAGACACCTCCGCCGGGCCTTTGCGACTCATAGCTGAAATAGGAGGCAGCGCCTCGAGCGGCGAATGGATCACCAGTGGTAGCGGTACGTTCAGTGCCGCCGATTCGACGCATACTGCTTACTTACCCAGCGTAAGTGATTTTGCGAAAGGGATAATAACATTTACTTTCATGACAGACGACCCAGACGGTGAGGGGCCCTGCGAAAGTGTATCGGCTTCTATGAAAGTACCAATTCATCTACCAAAACCCTCGGTACCTGATCTGTTAGCGGACTCCGCCATCATTCCTGCTAAAGACAGTACTTCCGTCAACAACCAGATGCCGCCAATTGGCCTCATTCCGGTCGATAATACTAAGGAAGTTTTCATTCCCGAAGGCTTTTCACCCAACGGTGACGGCATCAACGACCGCTTCGTACTGGGCAATGTCCCTGACGAAACGAACGTTTCTTTTGAGGTCTATAACCGTTGGGGACAACTAGTACACCAAGAGAAAGACTACAAGAACGACTGGGACGGGGAAGCCAACCGGGGCGCCGCGGGCGGGGGCAAGAAGCAACTCGCCGACGGCACCTATTTCTACGTGATTCGCCTGAGCGACGGTCGAGAGTTTATCAAGTTTTTGACTATCACACATTAAGACAGATATTATGAAAGTCTTTAACCATCCGGCCAGATACCTGATCGCGCGAAGGCTAAGGCTGGCAAGCCTGTGCGTTTGGCTGAGCTGCACCCTATGTTACGCGCAGCAAGAGGGCCCCAAGCAACAGGCCGATCACCTATTCTATGCCCAAGACTACCCTAGCGCCGCTGCGAGCTACGCTGACCTGATCAAAGATCGTTCACTGGCGGGCGAAGCGCGAAAGGATGTGCTGTTCAATCTGGCCTATGCCTATAAGGAACTGGGAGACTTTGCTAAGGCCGAAAGTAGTTTTCGACAATTGTTAGAATTGGGCGAACCAACTGGAAAAAACAAGGTTGCTTACCTGTATTACGCCCAGGCTTTAGGCCATAATGGAAAAATGAAGGATGCACAAGATATGTATGCCCGCTACGAGAACGTCAAAGCTACGCTGGGAACAGAGCCTTCCAACTACCGCCCCGGTGCCGTTGGCAAAGGCGATGTCAAAGTAACCTACCGGGTCGAACGTCTGGGCATCAACACTGACAACGCAGAGTTTAGCCCGGCTTATTTCCGGGAAGGATTGGTGTACGTAGCAGGTAAAGGGTCGAGTGGTGCCAGCACCTCGCCCGACAAGGGTTATCTTGATTTATTTTATGTTCCCAATCGCAATGATCTTACCTATGTGGGGGTCATCGGTACCGACGGCAAGCTTGTTGCTACGGACAATGGGCGGGCCTCGGCTGGTTCCGGTCGATACGCCAGTCGCCGTTTGGGCTACGACAGCTATACCAGCGCGACGGCCAACGACTCTCATACAGCCGCCTCGTTCGCCCCGCTTAGTTTCTCGGAGGGCTTGGATATGGGCAAGAGTAATAAGAAAAACATGGCCTCTTTTGCTCCGGAAGAATTCAGCCAGGACCTTAACACCAAGTACCACGAAGGTCCCGTTACCTTTTCTGCCGATGGTAGCAAGGTAATTTTTACCCGCAACAACTATAACGGAGGTAAATCGAGCAAGAGTAGCGACAACGTCACCAAACTGAAACTATACACCGCCGAACTACGCGATGGCGGATGGGTCACCGTGCAGGAACTACCCTTCAACAGCGATGAATACTCCACAGGCCACCCCGCGCTGAGCCGCGATGGCAAGTCTCTCTACTTTGTGTCCGATCGTCCCGGCGGGCGCGGAGGTACCGATGTGTATCTCTCGCGTTGGGAAAACGGCTCTTGGTCGCAACCGCTGAACATGGGGCCAGAAATTAATACCAAAGGCGATGAGATGTTTCCTTTCGTGGACGAAAACGGAAATTTCTACTTCGCTTCCAATGGACGTTCCGACGGGTTTGGCGGGCTTGACATCTACTTCATCCCTCTTGGGAACGGTGCAAACCAGCTGGTTTCCCACCTTGAAGCACCTATTAATTCCAGAGCCGACGACTTCGGTCTGATCGCCGATGGTAGTAGATCGACGGGATATTTCAGTAGCAACCGCCTGAATGGCGACGACGATATTTTTCGCTTCATCCGGGAAAGCTCCCTCTACGGCTGCCGCAACTTGTCCCTGAAGGTATTCGACGAAGTTTCCTACGCGCCGCTCGACAATGTCACTGTAACAGTCAGGGCTCGGGGCGAAGGCCGCGACGAACAAGTTCTGGAAACTGACGCAGAAGGCATGATCGATCTTTGCCTGGAAGCCGAGAACGACTTTTTGTTCGAGCTGGCCAAGGATGGCTATCTCACCGGAACGCTGGGCTTCTCGACCGTGGGACTGACCGACGACCGGGCTACCCGGTTAGGGTCTTCATTGATCAAATTTGAATTTATTGAAAATGACCGCACACCCGGCCGTGTCACGAGTGGTGGCAACACCGACAGCGAATGGGACAGCGACGACGCTATTTCTGCCTCCACGCTCAGAGGTACAGTGACCGGGGAAGCAGATAAAAAGCCCATTGAAGGTGTGAAAATTGTTTTGAAAAATGAGTGTGACGGCAAAGTCAAACAAACCGTGACGGGGCCAAACGGCCGCTTCCGCTTTGAACTCCAAGAAGGCTGTGACTATACGCTGGTGGCTTCGAAATCTTCCTACGGCACCAACACCAATGCCATCAAGCGCATTCCAGCCGCCTCCAAACCCAAACTGGTATCAGCTAATCTAATTATGATCAAAGCGGGCGACCTGGTAACGCTCGACAATATCCACTACGATACGGGTAAGTGGGAAGTGCGGCCGGATGCCGCGCGCGAACTCGACCGACTGGTAGCTACCATGACCAAGTACCCTTCGTTGAGAATAGAAATCGGCTCCCATACAGATAGTCAGGGCGATGCCAAACTCAATCAGTACCTCTCGGAACGGCGGGCTAAGGCAGCTTTAAACTACTTGGCTTCCAAGGGAGTTACTCGCGACCGTCTGTCAGCCAAAGGATACGGAGAAACCCGCCTGATCAATCAATGCGAGGACGGGGTACTTTGCACCGAAGAAGAACACGAGCGCAACCGCCGCACGGAGTTGAAAGTTTTGTCGATTCGTTAGTTCAACGGGTAGTGCATAACAGGTAATTTTGTTCTTTTGAAGAAACGCGCCCTATGATGCGTGGTAAGTCCATTGTTCACTGTCCATCAAATACGTTGATCGCTTTCCCCAATGCCAAAATCAATATCGGGTTGAATATTGTCGGGAAGCGTCGTGATGGCTTCCACGATATTGCCTCCTGCTTTTATCCCGTGGACTGGGCCGATGCTTTGGAAATCCTGCCAGCCGACGAACTTTCCTTTACCTCTTCGGGCCTTCCTATCCCGGGCGATATAGATTCAAATTTATGTTTGAGAGCGTACCAACTTCTGGCTAAGGATCTCGCGTTGCCACCCGTAAGCATCCATCTACTAAAAGCAGTGCCAATTGGCGCGGGGTTGGGTGGTGGCTCGGCCGATGCGGCTTTCACGATCAAAGCTCTGAATCAGCTTTTCTCTCTCGATATCTCCCCCGAACAGCAACAAAACTACGCCCGGCAACTGGGTAGCGATTGCGCTTTTTTTATTGAAAACAAACCCATGTACTGCTTTGGCAAGGGTGACGAGTTTGAGGAGATTGCTCTGCGCCTGACTGCAAATTGGATCGTGCTGGTGAATCCTGGTCTGTACATTTCCACCGCCGAAGCTTACGCGGGGGTCGCGCCACAACGCCTTAAGGTTGATTTACGCGAACTTTTGCAACACCCCATCGAGCAGTGGCGTGATTTTGTTATAAATGATTTTGAAGAAAATTTATTCAAGAATCACCCCGTCCTGCCCCAAATAAAGAATAGGCTCTACGATTTGGGCGCACAGTACGCCAGCATGAGTGGCTCCGGTTCCACAGTTTATGGAATCTTCAATCAAGAGCCGCATCTGGCGAACAATTTCCGAAATTCGACAGTTTGGAAAGGAGAATTGACTTAATACCATGCCCACCCGGCCAAAGACTTCATCCAAAGAAAACCCCTTCACGAAGCGTCGCGAGCCGCTGCACTTTCTGCTGTGGTTGGGTATCGTGAGCAGCGTGCTGATCTTTACCGTAATTCTGGGAATTTATATCGTTCGCAAGGTCGGGCCGAGTTGGAACGACACGCCATTGCCCGGCGTGTTTTGGCTAAGTACAGTAGTTATTATTCTCAGCAGCATCAGTTTGCATGAGGCGAAGGACGCTTTTTATAAAGAACGATTTGCCTTGTACCGCACCTGTCTGACCATCACGCTTTTTCTCGGAATGGCCTTCGTAGGAATGCAAGGTTACGGTTGGCTGCAAATGACGGAGCAGGGCCTCATCATGCAGGACAACCCGTCGGCGGGATTTGTCTATTTACTCTCCGGCCTGCACGTACTGCACATCCTCGGCGGATTGATCTTTATGGGTTTTTTATTCCGCGAAGCCACGAAGAACCGCTCTTATGTCGATTCTTTCGTGTATAGTGTCAACCCACCCAATCAGCTAAAAGTACGTCTGATGACTATCTATTGGCATTTTGTGGATGTACTTTGGCTCTACCTCTTCCTCTTTTTGCTCTATCATCATTCTAGCTGA
>NZ_JBGSXF010000321.1:0-11800 GCF_041751555.1 Persicitalea sp.
GGGTTGGGGATGTCGTTGCCCGAGCGGAAATAAACCGACCCACCCGTGACGGGATTTTCGTAAGGCCAGCCCATCAGGTTCACCTGGCGAGGCGTGTACATCACGTTGGCCAGAATCGACGGGAAGTCGAGGGCGTTGTTACCCGTTCCGCCGCTCAGGGGAGGAGAGTACTGATCGGTGTTGGCAAAGTTGAACGAAGTCACCACCGAGAGTTTCTTGCTCAACTGCGCGTTCATACCGAGTCCGAGATTGAGCCTCCTCAGGCCGTTTCCAGGAATGTATCCCTTCTCATCGTTATAACCCGCCGAGAGGTTGTAGCTCACCTTTTCTCCTCCACCCGAAATATTGAGCGAAGTGTTTGAGATCAATCCCGTTCTGAAGAAGTCACTGACGTTGTTTGGGAAAGTCTGAATTTGATATGCTCCCAACGACTCCACATAGGGGGCCATTGCGGCACGCAGGCCACCCGCCGTGGTCAAAAAGGCGTAGGGGTGGTTGGTCAGCGCACTGTTGGTATTCTGCGAGGGATAGATTTTGGCTTCCTCGATCGTGGGTCCCCAGTTACTGAAAAAGTAGCCCAGGTTTTGCTGGAATCCTCCCACGTAGTCATTCTGGTAGCGAGGCAGGTGCGCCTCGTTGGCAAATACCGATTGTGTCACTGTGAGCTCGGTTTTACGCGCTTTATTGGATCCGTTTTTGGTCGTAACCAGAATTACGCCGTTGCGTCCCTGGTCGCCGTACGTAACGGTGGCGGCCAAGCCTTTCAATACCGAGATGTTTTCGATGTTATTCGGATCCAAATCAAGAAAGCGGCTTGATGCCGACTGCCCCCCCCCCGTAAATCCGCCGCGCGAGTTGGTGTTGGAGTTAAATGGAACTCCGTCTACCACAAACAGCGGTTGGTTAGAACCCGAGATAGACGAGTACCCACGAATGATAATGTTGGTACCGGTACCCGATACGCCAGAAGTCTGGGTGATGTTCACGCCAGCTACTTTGCCTTGAAGAACACGTCCTACGTCGGCCTGTGGACGATCCTCGATGAGTTTCTTGTCCACCGTGGATACCGCGTAACCCAGCGCTCGCTTCTCGCGGACAATTCCCTGGGCCGTCACGACCACTTCCTGCAAATTCCTGGTATCGGAGGCCAAGGCCACATCAACCGTGGAGCGGTTGCCCGCCAAGATTTCCTGGGTGGCAGTGCCCACAAAACTAAAAACCAGCGTAGTGCTGGCAGAAGGCACGTTGATGGAGTACATTCCATCGGAATCGGTGTTGGTACCCGTGTTGCTGCCTTTAACAACCACGGATACGCCGGGAAGCGCACTACCGTCTTCGGCAGCAGTCACTTTGCCGGTAACTTTCCGGTCTTGGGCGAACGAAGCCGCCCAAGTCGAGCACACCAATACGATGCTCAACAGTAGATTTTTCCTCATTTACGAATTAATTTAGGTTAAAAATATGGTAATCGTTAATGCAAATGTAATAGATCGAGAACACATTCCAAAGACTACCTGTTAAATTTATTACACCAAAGATTATACAAGGAATCCACCTTGTGGATAGAATATTATTCGGAAGTGGCTTATTTTCTCAGGTTACAAAATTGTTATAAAAAGGCCATTGGAGCCATTTGACAAAGTTTTTCACGGTCATTTATCAACTTGTAGCTACTATACTTAATACAACAACAGTATGCTTGCCGCGTAATCACTATTTGAAATGTACAAATGTGAGATTTCGATTTTTCAGAAAATACTCAGTCAAGGCAAGGCTAGAACAGGCGTTTCGCGTAGTACTTGCTGGGCGTGACGATAACCCAATACAAACAATTCACGGGCTTTGCGGAGGTCGTACACACTGAAATCACCCAGTTGAGGGGCTTCAAGTAGCAGATTACACTTTTCAAAACGTTCTTTCGTCTTAGCATGAACCGCTAAAATCAGGCTGCGGTACACCACTTCGCGGGTATTGCGGGGCGGATGCAGTAATTTGAACGGATTACAGTGTACGCCGATGATATAGTCAGCCACGCCTTCCAGCGGCTCGACGGGCATGTTGCTTAGTACACCGCCATCCACCAAATGCCGCCCCTGGTATTCCATTGGCGCAAAAAGTCCTGGCAGACAACTCGACGCCAGCACAGGCCGCGCCAGTTCACCTTCCCGAAAATAAACCGTCTCGCCCGCAAAAATATCTGTCGCTGACACAACAAAAGGTGTTTTCAAGCACTCAAATGTATTTTCCGGGATGTACTTTCGATAGATTTCTTCCAGGCGATCCATACGGAGCAGACCACTGCCGCCAAAAGTTGGACGGACGTAGCGAACGAAACTCGTAGAAAGGATCATTTCCAGGATGTCTTCGGGTGCGTAGCCGTAGGCCAGTAAGCCCCCGGTAATGGCCCCAGCGCTGGTCCCGCTGATAATGTCGGGGTGAATACCGTGTTCGTACAGTGCTTTCACCGCGCCAAGATGCGAAATGCCCCGTGCCCCTCCGCCAGATAATACGAGTCCTGTCATAGTTGTTGGTGCGTTGGTTTGATGTTGAAGTGCCTGAGCGATTCGGGTGAGCGGTCTACGTACTATTCGTCAAACGCGCTAACTACCCAGAATTGCCTTGCTGTGAGCCGACTGACTAGTCTAGAGGGTATTAAACGAGGAGGATCGTTGGTTTGTTAATTCTCTCAACATCCAGACGATTTACAATAAGTCCCGCAACTTTCCCTTTTCCTTTATTCTAATGCCACTTTCTGTGTTTTCCAGGGTGGCGGCTTCGTAGACAGAATCGTGTTCAAAGATCAGGATGGTATTCTCGGAGACGGCCCTTTCCAGGACGTTCGCTTTTTCCTGCATTGTGAGCAGGGGGCGCACGTCGTAGGCCATGACCCAGGGCAATGGCACATGGGCGGAAGAGGGGATGAGGTCGGCGGCGTAAATCAGGATTTTATTCTTATAATTGATGACGGGCAACATCATCTGTTCAGTGTGGCCTTTCACTTTAATAAAGTCGAGATTAGGAAAAGGTGAATTCTCTGGGAGAAACTGTAGTTGCTCCGATTCCTGAACGGGCCCAATATTTTCTTTCAAAAAAGAAGCCTTTTCGCGCGGATTGGGGGCCAATGCCCATGCCCAGTGCTCAGCGTCGGACCAATAAATGGCATTCGGAAAAGTAGTACGTAGTTTTTCGTTCTTGCGTACCACTGCCCCACCGACATGGTCGAAATGCAGGTGCGTAAGCACGACATCTGTCACGTCTTCGGGTAGGAAACCCACTTTTTTGATGGATTTCAGCAGTGTGGTCTCACCGTGCGGCTCGTAGTAGCTGAAGAACTTCTCGCTCTGTTTATCTCCCATGCCCGTATCGATCAGGATCAGACGGTCGCCGTCCTCTATCAAAAGACAGCGCATGGCCCAGGTGCAGAGATTATTGACATCAGCGGGATTGTGCTTGTGCCAAAGCACTTTTGGCACGACGCCGAACATGGCTCCACCATCAAGCTTGAAAAATCCGGTGTCTATTACGTGTATGTTCAATTTGTTCGATAGTTGAGAATGGCTTCTTCCTGGTCTAGAAAAGTATAATCCAGCCGGGAGATGTTTTAGAATAGATACAAGATACGAAATTTGATTTTTTCATAAAAACACAATTGGTACCAATGCCGATACGCGCCTTTTTTCTTTTCAGTTTAGCTCTTCTTTTTGTGGGGGTAAATACCCACGCTCAGGCTCCCATTACTTACGCCAATACGCTGATCGGCACCGAGCCTGCCTCGGCGGGCAGCGCCCAGCGCCACAGCACCAGCGGCGGCGAACTGAAGGGCCAAACCATGCCCGCCGTTGGCACACCCTACGCCATGACACAGTGGACACCCCAAACTCAGGCAACCGAAACAAAGTGTGTGTCCCCCTACTACTTCAAAGACACTAAAATACAGGGCTTTCGGGGAACGCATTGGCTCAATGGTGGCTGCGTTCAGGACTACGGCACGGCCACAATTATGGCGGTTTCGGGCGACTTGAAGACCCTTCCCCAACAGCGGGCTTCGCGGTTCACGCACGACCGGGAAATCGCTACGCCCGCTTATTATTCGGTAGAGCTTCTCGATTACGAAATCAAAGCCGAAATGACCGCCACGGCCCGCTGTGGCATTCTGCGGTTCAACTTCAAGAGTAACGGAAACCACACAATTCTTCTGGAACCCAACAGCGATGAAGGTGAAGGCTTCGTGGAGATTTTCCCTGAGAAAGGCGAAATTGTAGGCTACAATCCCGTCCATCGCATTTATCAGGGCTCGGGTGAGCCTGCCGGGTTCAGTGGGTACTTTGTCGTGCAGTTCGACAAGCCGTTCGACCAGTACGGCACCTGGCGCGACGATGCCATTCAAGCTAATACCAACGCCGCGATTGGCAGCAAAAAGCGGAGTGAAAGTATGGGCGCCTACGTTTCTTTTGGCACAAAAAATCAAGCCGTGACCGTACGCGTCGGCACTTCCTTCACCAGCCTCGAAGCGGCGCGGAAAAATCTGGAAGCAGAAATGCCCGATTTTGATTTTGAAAAAGTCAAGAAAGCCAACGAATCCATCTGGAATCAGGCTTTGGGCAAAATGACCGCACAGGGTTCCAAGGAAGACAAGACGCTTTTTTACAGCGCCTTGTATCGCACCAAACTCACGCCCCGCCTTTTCTCGGACGCAGATGGCAGCTACCCTTCTTTCGCGGGAGGAAAGCCTATCCGCAACACCAACGGAATAGACTACTACTGTGATTTCAGCCTTTGGGATACTTTCCGCTCAGCCATGCCGCTGCACATCTTGCTGGAACCCGAGAAAGCCAACTCTATGATGCAATCGTTGACCATAAAAGCCGAGCAAGGTGGCTGGATGCCAATATTTCCCTGCTGGAACAGCTACACCGCCGCGATGGTCGGTGACCATGTTCTCAGCACGATGGCTGACGCATACGCCAAAGGTGTCCGCGGCTTCGACGTGGAAAAGGCATATAAGTACCTCCGAAAAAATGCCTTCGAACCCAATACTGACCCCGAAAGCTACGCCGCCGGACAAGGCCGCCGGGCACTGGACTCGTACCTGAAATATAACTATGTGCCGCTGGAAGACAACGTGTTGGAAGCCTTTCACAAACGCGAACAAACCTCGCGAACGTTGGAATACGCCTACGACGATTTTTGCTTATCGACTTTGGCGCAATCGCTGGGCCATAAAGAAGACGCCGCGCTACTGCGCAGGCGGGCTTTGAATTACAAAAACGTCATCGACCCCGGCACGGGTTACGCGCGCGGTCGCCACGCCGATGGTCGCTGGAGCGCTGACTTCGATCCGTTCGTCAATCGTGCCTCCTTTATCACCGAAGGTTCCCCAGCGCAGTACACATTTTTTGTACCTCAGGATGTGGCCGGGCTGATGCAGCATGTGGGTGGGCGCAAGGCATTTGTCGATAAACTTGACACACTTTTTCAGCAAAACTACTACTGGCACGGCAACGAACCCAACCACCAGATCGCCTACCTCTACGCCTACGCGGGCGAACCGGGGAAGACGCAAAAGCAGGTACGCAAAATCATTAAAGAAGAGTACGGAACTACCCCTAACGGCCTGAGTGGTAACGAAGACGGTGGTCAGATGTCGGCCTGGCTGGCGTTCAGCATGGCGGGGCTGTACCCAGTTTGCCCCGGTACGCCGAACTACGTGCTGGGTAGTCCGGTTTTCGGAGAAATGGCTCTCAAACTCGACAATGGGAAGACATTCAAGATCACCACCAAAAACAACAGCGACGATGCGCCCTACATCCAATCAGCGAAGCTGAACGGTAAAGTTTTCACTAAAACCTACCTCTCACATGAGCAACTCACGGCAGGCGGAGAATTGGTTTTGGTCATGGGGAAAAAGCCGGGCAACAAGTGGGGGACAGGCAAGGACGACGTGCCACCGGGTTTTTAATGGGTTAACGGTCAAAGGTTAAGGGTTAACGGTTCGCGTCCTTCAATCGTTGGCAAAAGCGGACGCTGCGCGGGATAGGGTAGAACGCCAGTTGACCTTTAACCGTTAACCTTTAACCTTTTTCTATTGTACCAACAACTTCCGGCTGTACACCGAACGCGTAGTTTGTAATCTGACAACATACTGGGTGCGCTGGATGCGGCGCAAGTCCAGCACGACCTCGTTTTTTTCCAGCAACTGCACCGGAACGGGCTGGATGCGGCCCGATAGATCGACCAACTCGACTTGTTTCAACTCCTCTCCCGTTGGCCACACCAGCCGGGCCTCGGTGGTAGCAGGATTGGGGTAAACGACCACCATTTCCGAAGTCGGTTCGACGGCGGTGATGGTTTCGCGGAAAATGGGAACTACTTCATAATCCCCCCCCAGCAGAACGGCCCGCACCGTGGCTTCGTCCACCTCGAACCAGTCGCGCAACAGACTGGCGTAAACCTGCCGGAAATCGTGTTCGATGGCGATGTTGTTCTTGACCAGATTACTTAGGTCGGGACTATTGCCGATAAACTGGGTCTTGATGCCGTGGCCGAATACGAACTGCGGCGAGGCCCAACCGTGGTCGGTACCCGCGCTGCCGTTGGAGTAAGCCCGGCGGCCAAACTCCGAGAACGTCATACCTACCACCCTGTCATCTAGTTTATTGGCTTTGAGGTCATCCAGGAAGGCCTTGGTTGCCTCGGCTAACTGCGTGAGCAGATTATTGTGCAGGATGAGCTGGTTGGCGTGAGTGTCGAAACCGCCCAGCGTTACGTAATAAACTTTGGTGCGCAAGCCGCCTTTGATCAGGCGCGATACGACTTTGAGCTGGTCGGCCAGGCGGTTACCCGCTGGATAACTGGCTCCGGTGGTTCCCTTGCTGGCGGCGGCTTTGAGTTGGTCGGCGTAGGCGACTGAAAGCGTCTGCTGACTGCGAACGAAATCTACGTAGTCGTTGGCCAGAGCGTTCAGGTTGGGCGATGGCGGCGCGGCGGGTTTTTCGCCGATTAGCCGGGCAAAAGTGTCCACATCCTGAATGGCTAAGGCTACCGATTGCTTCGGTCCCAGCAGCGCGGTCGAAGCCACCGCGCTGATTTGAATCGCCAGGGGATCAGGCATTTGATCGTTGGGATAGCCATTGGGATAACCCGCGAAGCGCTCCTCTAGGTAGCGGCCCAGCCAACCCGAAGTAGTGTCGTTGGGCGTGCCGTCGCCCTTGAACCAGATGTCGTTGGCCTGAAAGTGCGAGAAGCTGGGGTTTTCGTAACCCACATTCTCGACGATCGACAGGCGGCCATCGTTATACAAATCCTGAAACCCTTTAAGCGACGGGTGCAGTCCGGCCTGCTCGCGGTAACGTAGTTTCAGCACTTTGGCCTCTTCGATGGCGATATTGGCGCGAATTTTCTGGTACGTCCCCATCTGATCCAACGGAATGACGGTGTTCAGCCCGTCGTTACCGCCATTGAGTTGGATCACCACCAGTACGCGGTCGTTAGCGTCGACGGTAGTGCCGAGGGCGCTCAAAAAGGACGAAGCCTCTTGCCCGAAGGCCCGCGCCCCCAGTCCGTTCAGAGTCCAGGGCAGCAGTGCGGTTAAGGACGAGGTTCGTAGGAATGAACGTCTTTTCATTTTAGTTGACAGTTTAAACTAAGCAAGTTGATATTCCGCCAGACGAAGCATATACGTTATCAAAGGATTAAGGCGGTTTCGCAAATCGTCTTCCAGGCCCTTGTCCTTATACTTGTCCCAGATTTCCTTCCATTCGTAACGAGGGATTCCGTCGAGCAGGGCGTCGTCCACAAGGTTATCGAGCTGCGCCTGCGAAGGTTCCACGGCCATAAGCATGCCCCACACCTCTCGCACGAGCACCAGCGGGTCGCCGGGCTCACTGACGAAAGAAGCAACCCATTCTAGGGTATCTACCTCAACGCCGAACCTGTTGGCTCCACTTACTAAGGTATCCGTCAAACTACCCCGCAGGCCCAGCGTGGTGCCGCTGATCCAGATTTTGTAGTAGCCCGTGTCGTAATAAGGCCGCCAGCCAAATACGGTGGGCTGCTCCATTACCTCCATTTCCATGAGCTTAGTGCGGTACAGCAGGTTATTGGTAAGGTTATCGTACTTTTCACGCTCCTTCTCACGTGAGAGCACCGGATTTTCCAGGGCCACAAAACTACCCATGACAAAATCCAGCGGGGAGCGGATTTGACCACCGCGCAGAGCCGGGTCGAAAAAGTGGTCGCTGGTCAGCATCTGCCGGATGAGTGGATTAAGTTCGCGGTCTTTCCGAAAGCCGACTGCCAGCGGCTCGATAAAGTTTTTCTCCACCTCATCGCTGATTTCGCCCGTAAAGTACCAGCGGTATAGTTTACGAACGATGAACCGGGCCGACTCGGGATGGGCGAAGATCATATCCACCATTTCCCCAAGTTCCAGATCGCCGCCTTTATCGCCCGGACGGCCCTCGATGGTTTTGTTCTGGAAATTTTCGGAGAAGATTTTTTTATCCTGATCGTGCTGCCCGGCAAGGAACCGCGAAGAAATCACCTCCGTCATCGCATTGCGGTAGTTGATTGCCTTCCAGCCCGTCAGCACCCGCGCGGCTTCCTTCACATCGGACTCGGTGTAAAAGCCCCGGCCCAGCGTGAATAGCTCCATGAGTTCACGCCCGTAGTTTTCATTAGGCTTATCCTTAGTGTTCTCGGTACCATTAAGGTAGCGCAGCATGGCCGGATCCTGGGTGATGTCGATCACGAAAGTGCGGAAGTTACCCAGTGCGTTGCGGCGAATAGTCTCCAGATACCGGTGCTGGAAGCGGACGTCCTGGATAGTGTCCGACTCGGTGACGAAGTGGTTCTGCCAAAACAAGGTAAGTTTCTCGGCAAAGCCGCGCTGCGGATCGAGCATCAGGCCCAGCCACCACTTTTTGACTTGCAAGCGACGCTGGTTATCCAGTTGATTCCGCTTCTGCTGATCGGTTTCGGGAGCTCCCCAACCCAGATCGTGAAAAGTCTTACCGTCCGAATCAGTGGGCGGAGGCGGGGCAGGCACCTTGGACAAAGTATCGAATAGCTCGGCAGCGGTGCGTCCCTTGTACGCTTTCAACTGCGCGGGCGAAGCCCCGAAGGCAGTCCGCCGCAGGAAATGAGCGATGTCTGCCGGAGCGAGGGGTTGGGTTCGGGTTGCGGTCCAGGCCATGTTTTCTTGTCAAGGAGAAAAGGAAGATGGAGGAAAGAAATGAGGTAATCAGTTTTGGTATCCTTAGGTGCGAAGGCCCACTAATAATCTTCGCCTTCGGCAGTGTGGAGAGGGTTGGTTTTCGACTCATAAATCTCTACGCGAAACTACCTCCATTTGTTGCAGCAAAGGAAAGAAAAAGAATTAAATATTCATCAAATAAAATCTTTGTTCTCAGTGGCTTGAGGTTATTTTTTTTTAATCATAAAGCTGATCTAATTTCAACCGGACGATGCGCAGGTCGGGCAGGCCAGTTCCCCGGCTGTAGGCGAGCAGAACCTCATCGAAGCCAAACTGAATAGCCGTGTAGCAGAAAGTACCCTCGGGATCGTCTTCGAGGTTTTGCAAATGCCGCCATGTTTTGCCCTCGTCGTCCGAGACAGCCATCGTGAGCGGACTGCGCTGCCCCTTAAAGTACCCCGGTCCCTTCGCGCCATTGTTGTTCCAGACCAGCAGCAGGTCGTTGGTCATCGGAATGCGCGCCATCGAAGCGGGGGAAATCGGTGAAGCGATGGTACTCGGCTCGATTTGGCTCCATGTTTTGCCCTGATCTTGCGAGTACGAGAAGTACTGCACGCCACCATTGGCCCGCATGTACATGAGCAGTCGCCCGTCTTTCAGTTCGACTACGCCCGGCTCCTGTATGATTACACTGTCTGGGTTAGGTACTTCCTGACCCCCTTGCCAGTTTACTCCCGCATCATCGGAGTAGTAGCAGCGCAAAGTACCCCGGTTGCTCCACTCGGTCGTCGGGGTTTTGTGCAGGGAAACGGGCAAGATGATCCGCCTGGATTTCAGTTGAGTCGCGCGGTCGTTGTTCATCACGTAGTAGCCCGGCTGGTCGGTGATGCAGGGCCGTGGTTCGGTCCAAGTTTCGGCTTCATCGGTCGAGTACCTGACGTAGGGAATGTTGTCGCTGCGCGAATTCTTGCGGGCGTAGAACAGCGCTAGGCGGCCATCGCGCAGCCGCAGCAGCGACACAGACATGACGTTCATTTGGCCTTCATTCTCCACAACTACCTTATCTTCCGTTGTCCAGGTTTCGCCATCGTCTGACGAGTATCTGGCCACCAAATCGGCTGGGGCGAAGTCGCTGCCGCCTTCGCCTTGGTACTTGGCATAAATGAACAGTATGCGGCCGTCTTTGAGCGTAACGAAGTCGCCTTCGCTGTTGCGGGGGTTGTTCTCATGCGCGCGGAGGTCGAGGACGATTTGTTTGGGGGCGTTGTGCTGGGCGTGAGCGGAGGCCGTCAGTAGCGCGAGAAATAGGACGAAGGTTTGGGACAATTGCGGGAAATATATTGAAGTCCTTATAGCCATAATGGTTCTTTTCCCGAATGTAATGTTTTTGGTCAAGAGATCGAAGTTAACACCGGTTCAGTGCTTCGCCAAACCAAAAAATCTACCAACTACCTTAATTCCACCCTCCTCCCAGCGCCCGATACACATTCACCGTTGCGTTCATTTGCTGCATCTTGGTTTCGATCAGGTCGAAGCGTGATTCCAGCGCGTCGCGCTGCGTGAGGAGTACCTCCATGTAGTCGGCGCGGGCCGAGCGGAAGAGGTTGTTCGAGATCGTGATCGACTGGTTAAGCGCCTGCACTTCCTGCGCTTTCAGGTCGTAGGTGTTTTGCAGATTGCCGATATTCGAGAGTTGGTTGGCCACTTCGATGTAGGCATTCAGAACCGTGCGCTCGTAGCTGTAAATCGCCTGAATCTGCCGGGCATTGGCGCTGTAGTACGTAGCCTGAATAGCGTTCTTATTGACCAGAGGCCCGGCCAAATCGCCGATCAAAGACGCCAATAGTGATTCGGGTAGTTTTGCGAGATAGATCGGGTTGAAAGCCCGCAGGCCCAGGTCGGCGGACAGTCCCAGCGACGGGTAAAAGTTGGCGCGGGCTACCTGCACGTCGATTTTGGCGGCGGTTAGTTCCAGTTCGGCCTGCCGGATGTCGGGGCGGTTGGACAATAGTTGCGTGGGCAGGCCCGCGCGAACTACCTCGGGGACGAGTTTCTCGAAGTTCTCGCTGCTGCGGGCGATGCGCTGCGGGTAGCGGCCCAACAGGAAATTGATCCGATTCTCCGTTTCAGTGATTCGTTGCTGAATGCCGTACTGTAGGCTTTGGGTGTCAAGTACCTGCGCCTGAAACCGCTGCACGGCCAGTTCAGTTACTTTGGCGGCTTCCTTCTCCATCCGCACGATTCTCAAAGCATTATTCTGAATCTCGATGTTGTTTTGCAGAATGGCCAATTGCGCGTCGAGCGACAACAGTTCGTAGTAAGAGGTGGCGATTTCAGCCACGATGTTGGTCGTCGTAAAGTTCCGGCCTTCCTGCGAAGACAAGTACCGCAGGGCAGCCGCTTGTTTGGCGTTTTGCAGTTTGTGCCAAATATCGACTTCCCAGCGGGCGTACAGGTTCACCACACAATCGGGCAGCGGATCGGGCGTTTCGCGGCCCGGTTTGATGTCGGTGGTGGCTTCGCTGGAACCAGGCTGGGTGTAGCGGGCGGCTTTTTCAATGCCCATCCCGCCACGCAGGCCCACGAAAGGCTTGTACTCCCCGGCGC
>NZ_JBGSXF010000322.1:0-2118 GCF_041751555.1 Persicitalea sp.
CCGCGAGAGCTACAACAAACTGACCGGGCGCATTGGCATGGAATTCAAGCCATTCAGCGGGTTTGCCATTAAAGGTATTTTCTCGCCGACTCTGGATTTTGACAAATCCAAGGAGTTCGACAAAGTGGTGGAACTCACCGACCTCACCGATCCCGGTCGGGTTCTGTTTACCACCCGGGCGCAGGATTTGCTCGCCGAAAACCGGGGTGAGCGGGTGCTGCTCAACAAGCAGTTGCTGCTGACCTACGATAAGCAGTTCGGCGACCACGGCATCGGGCTGCTGGCGGGTTATGAGGACGTGTCGGAGAAGTATGAGAACCTGGCGGCTTCGCGCACGGGCTTCGCCATTAACGACTTCCCTTACCTCGATTTGGGCAGTCAGGATTTAGTGACCAATTCGGGCTGGTCCTACGCCTACGGACTCAACTCCTACTTTGGCCGCCTGAAGTACGATTACAAGAGCAAGTACCTGGTTCAGGGCAATATCCGGGCCGATGGCTCCTCGCGTTTCGCACCCCAAAACCGCTGGGGGTACTTTCCCTCCGTGTCGGTGGGGTGGGTACTTTCCAACGAGAATTTCTTTCAGGACGCGCGTAACGTCAACTTGTTGAAACTCCGTGCTTCGTACGGCACGCTGGGCAACGAGCGGGTGTCCGGCAAAAATGAAGACGCTTTCAAATGGTGGCCCTACCAGGCGGTTATCAATTTCCGCAACACGCTTTTTTACAAAAATGGCCAGCCACTCTCGCTGCTTTCCGGCTCACAAACCGACTACGCCGTGACGGACATCACCTGGGAAACGACCAAAACCTCCAACGTGGGCGTGGACCTGGGCCTGTTCAACAACCGCCTGAACACCACTTTCGAGTACTACGTCAAGAACACGAGCGACATTCTGATGCTGCTCGACATCCCCGACTACCTGGGCTACAACGATCCGGTGACAAATGTCGGGGCCATTCGAGTGAAGGGTTGGGATTTTCAGGTGTCGTACCGCGACCGCATCGGCAAACTCAACTACTCGGCGAGTTTCAACCTGTCTGACTCCAAGAGCAAAGTGATCGACATCAATGGGCGTAATAATTTGACCCAGGAGAGCGGAACGCAGATCAGCCGCGAGGGCTACGAGTTTGCCGAGTGGTACGGTTACCAGTCGCCCGGCCTGTTCCTGACCAAGGAAGACCTCGACCAGTCGCCCAGGTTTACGACCAGCAAAGTGGGAGACGTCAAGTACGTGGACCAACTGACGGTGGACACCAACGGCGACGGCATTCCCGACGCTGGGGACGGCATCGTCAACGAGTTCGATAAGATACCGCTGGGCGGCTCGCTACCCCGCTACATTTTTGGCGGCAATATCAGCCTGAACTACGGCAACTTCGATTTCACGACGATCTTCCAGGGCGTCGGCAAGCAGACCGACCGCCTGAACAGCTTTCAGGTGGCGCCGTTCAGCCAGGACTTTGGCAACGTACCTGCCTTCATCGACGGCCGCTCGTGGAGCGTCAACAACACCGACGAGCAGAACCGCACTGCCATTTATCCCCGACTCTCACGCACCTCCAACGGCAACAACTACGCGGTGTCCAACTTCTGGTTCCTGAACGCGGCCTACTTCCGCATCAAGAATATCGCCCTGGGCTATAACATACCCGAAAGTGTGGCCAGCCGCGCGAAACTGAACGGACTGCGGGTGTACGTTTCGCTGCGCGACTACTTTACCATTCACCGCTACCCCAAAGGCTGGGACCCCGAAGGCGACGCGGGCAGCTACCCGATCATGAAATCGTTTACGGCGGGTATTTCTATCAGACTTTAAGCCCTTTATATCATGAAAACTTTACAAAAAATATTCTTCCTGCTCTCGCTGGCGCTGCTGAATGCCTGCACCGATTTGAACATCGACCCGACTTCTTCCAGCGCGTCGGGTACTTTTTATAGTAATCAGAAGGAACTCGAAATCGCGGTCAACGACCTCTATCAGAAATCGCTCTTCAGGGTGGACGAATACGAGTGGGGCGACGACCACTGGGTGCGGGGGCAGATCACCAACCCCATCACCAACAGCACCATCAGTTCTCAGACCAGCTTCGTCAACAGCTACTGGGCCAATCTCTA
>NZ_JBGSXF010000323.1:0-2340 GCF_041751555.1 Persicitalea sp.
TTCGCCGATACGGCAATTACGCATTTGTGGAAAGATGGCCTTTTTGTCCGGGAGAAAGGAGATCCTTACTACGAAGCCAAGCTGGGAACGGGAGATTTGCTTTCAGGCTTGTTGAAACTTCACCTTATAGTAAAAGGTGAAAACATTGACCCTTCCACGGATTGGAGTTTTTAACCTACACTCGCCGGGACGAGTACCTTGCCAGGAATACCATACAATACGGTAGGCTGAGCGCGCAGCTGTCTTTATTTTGATAAACCAAAAGCTCCAAACCACCCTATGGTTTACTGGAATACTTTCTGCAAAACCCTTTTTATATGTTTGCTTGCCGTTGGTCTGGTAGCTAAAAGCGGCCAACCGAAAACCGATCTCCCCGCCAGCGTTCCGCCTGACCAAGCGCTGGCCACCTTCCAAATCGCCGATGGCTTCCAAATCGAAATGATCGCCAGCGAGCCGCTCGTGGCCGATCCGGTGGCGATGGAAATCGACGAAGCGGGCCGGATGTACGTAGTTGAGATGCACGGCTACCCGATGGACAAGAGCGGTTCGGGCAAGATCAAATTGCTTTCGGATAAAAATGGCGATGGTAAGATGGACGAAAGTACTGTTTTCGCCGAAGGGCTGGTGCTGCCTACCGGAATTCTGCGCTGGAAAAACGGCGTGATTGTGACGGACGCGCCCAATGTGCTGTACCTTGAAGATGCCGATGGTGACGGCAAAGCCGAAATCCGCGACACCCTGTTAACAGGCTTTGCCCTTTCCAACCCGCAACACAACCTCAATAACCCAATTCTGGGCCTGGATAACTGGATCTACTTCGGCCACGAGTCGGCCATCACTACCCAGACTTTCAAGGAGGAATTCGGTGACCGGGGCGGCGATGTACACTACCCTCATCGCCCAAACAGCCCACGGTTGCCCGAGAATGCGCAGGGGCGCGGCGTGCGGCTGCGGCCTGACCGCGCGGGCCTGGAAATGCTCTCGGGCAAGACCCAGTTTGGCCACTCGTTCGACCGTTGGGGCCGCTACCTGGTGGTCGGTAATGCCAACCACGCCATGCACGAGGTGATGGCCGCCCGCTATATCAACCGCAATCCCGCCCTGCTACTGTCCGATGCCGTCCAGTCCATTTCCAACCACGGCAATGCCGCCGAGGTGTTTCCCATCACCAAAAATCCGCTGGATCAATTGTTGACCGACGTTGGCGTGTTCACCTCCGCCTGCGCCACCACGGCTTACCAGGGCGGGCTTTTTCCAGCTCCTTTCGACCGAGTCGCCTTCGTGGCCGAACCCGTCAGCAACCTCATTCATGCCGACATGCTAAATGATAAAGGAGCAACTTTTACGGCTAGTCGGCTTTACGAAAACAAGGAGTTCCTGGCCTCCACCGACGCCTGGTTCCGACCCGTCAACATGTTCACCGGACCCGATGGGGCCATTTATGTGGTGGACTACTACCGCCAGATCATCGAACACCCCGAGTGGATGGCCGACGATGTCATCAAATCCGGTGCGCTTTACAATGGCACCGACAAGGGCCGCATCTACCGCATCACGCCCAAAGGAACCCCGAAGGCAACCTGGGCCAAAGACCTGAAAGCCAAGCCACTCTCCAACGCGCAGCTCGTGCAAAAACTTGCAGATCCCAATATCTGGTGGCGGCGCAACGCCCAACGGATGCTCATCGACCGCCAGGCGACCGCTGAAACTGACGCGCTAACGAACATGGCGACCACCCACGAAAGTCCGCTTGGTCGGTTGCATGCGCTGTGGACGCTGGAAGGTTTGGACAAGCTTCAGCCTGAATTACTGTTTGCCGCTTTGAAGGATAGGTCGTCCGGCATTCGGGAAAACGCGATAAGGTTGGCTGAACCTTTTATCCAAAATCCTCAAATCCAAACACAGTTGCTGACTATGACGGACGACACCGACCCGAAAGTACGCTTTCAGTTGCTCTGCACGCTGGGATTTCTGGACAGTCAGGAAGGCGCCAAGGCGCGGGAGAATGTGTTGTTCAAAGATTTAGGCGATAAGTGGGTGCAGATTGCTGCCCTCTCCGCCCAATCTTCGGCCCAAAGCGATTTGCTGAGCCGGGTGCTGAGCCGTTACGAAAAAGACCAACCCGCTTACGGCGATCTGATTGCGCGGCTTAGCACCATGACAGGCTACGGCGGCAGCGCGGCTGAAATCGAATCGGCCATCGAGAAATCGCTACAACCGTCGGGCGAAAAAAATGCGGGTTGGCAGTCCGATGTCTTGCAGGGATTGGCCCAGGGTTTGAAGCGCAATCCCAATGCAAAAACCTCCCTGCAAGGAATGCAAGAAAAGCTGATGAATGCC
>NZ_JBGSXF010000324.1:0-2994 GCF_041751555.1 Persicitalea sp.
TCAACTGCTGCTGAATGACAAAGTCCCGGAGAAAGTCCGCGAAGAACTTAAAAAGCTGGGTTATTCCCTCACCTTCGACGACCGCACCAGCGGCCCAATCAATGCCATCTACTTCGACTGGAAACACGGCAGCCTGTGGGGTGGATCGAGCAACCACGGTGAAGATTACGGAATTGGGTGGTAGTGCTAGCGCGGTGCGGTGGGGAATAAAAAGATTATCGCACACTATCAGGCTGAGAGTACTTTGTCTTCGTGGTAGGGCAGGCGGATTATGAATTCGGTGCCTTGCCCTTCCTGCGTATTTACGCTCAGTTCCCCGCCATGTCCTTTGACAACGATATCATAACTGAGCGACAGGCCAAGTCCCGTTCCCTGGCCGGCAGGCTTGGTGGTGAAGAAAGGATTGAAGATTTTGCCCAGCGCCTTCTCCGGGATACCCATGCCATTGTCTTTGACCGAAATTTCGACTTTATCCTTCATTCTTCGCGTGCTTACCTCGACGGTGGGCTTATATCCTTCTTCAGCCACTTTCTTTTTTTCGTTGGCGGAGTAGAAAGCATTGTTGCAAAGGTTCAACAGCACTCTCGATAGATCTTCGGGGGCAGCCTTTACCGAGTGAATGTCCTCGTCGAGATTAGTTTTGTATTCGGCGGTAAATGAGGTGTCTTTGGCTCGTAAGCCGTGATAGCTTAGGCGCAGGTACTCCTCGGCCAGGGCGTTCAGGTCGATCGATTGCTTTTCGCCCGTGCTGCTGCGGGAGTGCTGGAGCATTCCCTTTACAATGGAGTCCGCCCGCCTGCCGTGAGTATTGATTTTTTCCTCCATCGCTTTGATATCATTCGCGATCGCGATGGCTTCCTCTATGCCTCCTTTTTCTAACTCCTCAAGCATTTCCTCGATAAGGCTCTGATTGACAACCGAGAAGTTGTTGACGAAATTGAGCGGATTCTGAATTTCATGGGCGATGCCCGCTGTCAATTCACCCAGTGAAGCCATTTTCTCTTTCTGAATGAGTTGATCCTGGGTGGCATTTAATTCCAAAACAGTATTGTGTAGCGCATCGTTGGTGGTGGCTAAAGACTGGTTTGCTTCTTTTAATTTTTCGGTAGTTCGTGATAGATAATCCACCATGATATTGAATGATTTTCCAAGGTCGCCGATCTCATCGTTTGATTTGCAGTCCACCCTAGGAGAGAAGTCTCCTTTGCTTACCCGAATCGCCGCCGAACGCAAATCCATTACAGGACCCGAAATATTCTTGGCCAGCACGAAGCCCATCACGATCCCGATGCCCAGTACCAAACCACTCACCAGCAGAGAAGTAATTCTTATCCTTTGTTTACCAATATTGATGTCCCTGGTAGAGAATCCGATCAACACTGCTCCCGAGATAACAGGCGTTTGGAACGCCGATCGCTTGACAATCGAGGAGTCGTTAGACACCGCATTCAGGTCTATCGGCTTGTCTTCGGGAAAGGCATTGAACAGCTTGTCTTCGACCTCGTAGGAGGTACGGGCAGCGTTCCACACCGTATCCGATTGAAGCAGATAGACGAACTCAAGGCGGGGGTCGTTCTTGACGAATTCCATAGCCATTTGCACGCCTTCGAAATTCTGCTCGGTCATACCTATTTTCACGCCCAGCGAAACCGTGTTGGCCAGGTTTTGTACTTCCTTGTTATAGTTCTCGTACAGTAATTTGGCCTGCTGATCAGGAAAATAATAGAGGGTAAAAAACGAGAACATCAACACGACCGCCGATACCGTGAGCCAAATTTTAGATTTTAAGTTCAGTCCCATTTGTCTTTGTTTTGGAGTACCCGGTTATCGGTGTCAAATGGCCCGGAATAAGGGAATTTTAAATCGACTTTCTACCATCTACGGCAACGGTTTTAATTTCGGAAGTGTCCACGCTTTCGTCGAGAATACCCACAGCACCGGGGTTCTGCGCGATAAAATTTTGCAGATCGGTGGTTGAGTTGAAGTAATAAGGCGCCGAAACTTTACCCTGAAAAACCAGCGCCAGCCAGTACTTATTCATTTGATCCGGCTTCATGCCGTATACCTTATCACATACCGTAAGCCCGAGTTTTGTATTGGTTTTCATCAGGGCGATCAATATTTTGTTGCCTGCATCCCACCGCTGTTTTTCTCCCCGAAACACCGATTTCAATTCTTTGGAGGACAATTCCGCCGGTGCGCCCTCCTGGTTGGCAATAACCGACAGGCTCTGCTGGGCATGGGCCTGCGTCGCCATCAAAAAAAGGAATGACAGAATAAGCCAGCGCCCAATAGTTTTGGAATATATTATTTTTACACTTTTCATATCAGAATCCGATTGCAAATTGGGTGGTTATTATGTTCACAGCGGGCTGTTTACCGGTAGATTGGTGTTGAAATTCCAGTTTGGCCGTAGCCAGGTAGTTGATCTGGTAACGTAGCCCGGCCAGATAAGCGACCGTGTTCCCAAGCGATTCGACACTGCTTTGCTCGTGCTCATGTTCGTAATTTGAAAGGTTATCGACACGAACATAGGAAGTTACCTTCTCCGTTAGCTTATAGCCTAAGTAAACGTAAGACATTATAGAATTCTGTTTTCCGGTAGAGTCGGACTTTGTGAGAGCCAGGGTACTTTCGGCTAATAGTTCGAATTTTTCACCGAAATTCGCCACCGACAAAGTGATTAATTGCTCGTCCAGCCTCGACGACACGCTTGGCGGGCCGCCACTGTGGCTGTGCAGTTCAATCCCACCAGGTATCCTATCGTAATAATAAGAGAGTCCGATCCGCAAAGCGTCACGTGGCTTGATGTGTACTGCCGCCGTAACCGACTTTCCTTTATCCAGGTCCAGCACATCCGTCGACCCAATGCCATTGCCTACCATCAGGTCATAACCAAATCTAAGCTTACCAAGATTCAAACCCTGAAAACTGATGCCTGTGGTGTGCAGCGGAAACAGCGCACTAGAGAAAATAAGCGGACGGTTGATGGTA
>NZ_JBGSXF010000325.1:0-4455 GCF_041751555.1 Persicitalea sp.
TGATTTCTCTTACCACATCGGTCGGCCCTACCAATTGGTGAAACACAACTTGCTGAAAGGCGAGGTGCACTACCAGTTTCCCGACGGCAACCGCCTGACATGGGTGTCGGCCATGCAATACGACAAGCGGCAGGAGTACGACTTGCACGCCCCGCGCAACGATTCGCTGGCCGCGCTCAACCGCCCCGAGCTTTCGTTTCGGCTCACCACGCTGACCAACGACGTTATTTGGGATCATAAGCCGCTGGCGGGGAAGTTTGCCGGGCAAGTGGGCATGAGTACGCTGTATCAATTCAACCTCATGGACGGGCGGCCGCTCATTCCCAATTTCGACCAGTGGAACGTAGGGCTTTTTGCCATCGAACGGCTGGCTCACAATGGCTGGGAACTGGAAGCGGGGCTTCGCTACGATTACCGCCAACTGACAACCTACCGCTTTGTGGGCCGACAGAAGACCATCGATGTCTTTGATTTCCAGAATGCGTCAGGAACGCTGGGGGCAGGTCGCCAAATGAATGAGCGCTGGTCGGTACAGGCCAATGTCGGGTCGGCCTGGCGGGCTCCAAACGTGAGCGAGCTGTTTAGCGACGGGGTCCACCACGGCGCGGCGGCATTTGAGAAGGGGGACGCTAGCCTGCTGCCGGAAAAGGCCATCAACACCATCGGCAGTGTGCGCTACGAGGGCGAACGGCTGACGCTGGAAGTGGGCGGGTACTACAATTACATTCGTGATTTTATTTACTTGAAACCTCAGCCCGAGCCCATTTTGACCGTGCGCGGTGCTTTTCCTTACTTTAAATACACCCAAACCGATGCCACTTTTCGCGGCCTCGACGCTACGGCCACCATCAACCTCATCCAACACCTGAGTGCCACCAGCAAGTTAACCTATTTGCGCGTAACCGATGTCAGAAACGATGCCTACCTCGTGTCGATTCCATCTAATCGCTGGGAAAATCAACTGAAAGCAGCCTGGGAGGAAGCGGGTGTATGGAGCAAATTGTCCCTGTCGATAAGCAACCGATGGGTAGGGCAGCAGCGGCGCGTGCCGCCCAACAGCGACTTCGCGCCGCCGCCCGCAGGCTACTCGCTCTGGAGCCTCCAAGCGAGCGGGACGCTACCGATAGGGAAAAAGAACTCACTGGAACTGACCGCCACCGTCGAAAATGCCCTTGATACTGCCTACCGCGACTACCTCAATCGCTTCCGCTACTACGCCGATGACATGGGCCGAAATGTATCCGTTCGGGCGCGGTATCTATTCTAAAGGCCTGGTAGTTGATTACTCGACCCAAGTGGATGATAGCCGAAGCTGTCGCCTTTCCTGCAGGTCCAGCGCCGTCTGGCCCCTTATTTCTGCTGAGTGCAATCGGCGCAGAGCCCCTGGATCAACAGGCTGGTTTCCTGTGCCCGGTAGCCGGGCGGCAGCGAAAAGGCGGGTATATGCAAGTTGTCCAAACAATTGGTTTGGCCGCAGTCCGTGCATTTGAAGTGGACATGCTCGTGATTATGACTAGCTTCCGTACAGCGTTCCTTACATAGGGCGTAGCGAATTCCCTCGTCATCCAACACTTTGTGTATGATTCCCTTTTCCAGAAAGGTTTTTAACGTGCGATAAATCGTAACCCGGTCGAACTTTTTATTTTTCAGCGCGCCTTCTAAATCACCCTGTGACAGGGCTGTTTCCCGGATACGAAAGGTATCCAACACATTCTCCCTACATGAGGTCGTTCGGAGATTGTGGTTTTTCAACGTGTCGCTAACGAATTTATCCATAGTACTTCTGGGGCCAATAGCTGGGGTGAAGGGGTCAAAGATAATACCTCCACCGCTAAAGTGCGGTATTTGGTTTGAACCAATTACCATGCAACGGAGTTGCAACCTACAAAGTTTCCCCTTAGATTTGTGCAACTCGTTGCGACTACTATGAAATTCAATCCACCTTCATCCACCCCTCACACGCACGGTAAAGCCGATTATGTCGGGGTAACCGGTTCCGTGCTTTGCCTGGTACATTGTCTGATAACCCCTGCACTGGCGTTAGGTTCTTCGCTTTCGGTCGACCACCATGCGGCGAGTACCGGACTGGACTTTCTGTTTATTTTGATTAACGGGCTCGCCGTCTTTTTCGCCACACGCGATCATCACTCCCCAGCCCTGCGGCTATTTCTGTGGATTTCATTCGCACTATTTTCTGTCTCTCTGCTTCTAGGGCACGATATCGCCGGATTTAGAATTTTAGGCTATGTGGGTTCCGGTTTGCTCATTGTGGGACACCTTTACAATCTGGCGTACTGCCGCATTTGGCTTGGAGAAGGAAAATGAAATTTAGTCTTCTTAACAGACAATTTGATTCTGTTTTTTCTAACCCTACTTGGACTTTCCGATCACTTCTGGATACAGAATAAAGTTCAGTTGATACGTCCGGGCTGAAGTGATCCTATACACATTTTTCTAATATGGGACTTGAAATTGGAGAGTTCCTTGCGTTTTGACACGCTGTCTACTCACTTCCATATCCTGGGATTTGCTTCTCATCCAGCGCTAAAATTATATTGTTTTACCCCAGACTTTTTTATGCTCTCCGGACTCTCGGGGGCTGCCCACATTCGTACGATCGGGTCGCCGAAGCGAATGTTCCATCGAGAATCGTAGATTCGCTAACCATCTTTCTGACTGTCTCGGGCCTATGCATATAATGTCGGTTTTTCGAATCGGTGCCTGGCCGAACCGGAAACCTTTTCGTGGAAAATCCTGCCAGGAGGACCGGCGTTCATCGCGTCAAACTGCAAATCTAGGTATCGCTCATCTTTTGAGACCTTAACATAGCCAAATTTCGTATATCGTAACATTTTAGTCGTTAGTAGGAACACATCAGTATGCTGCCGGGCGGCCCATGCCGGGGAGTACGACTTTTCGGAAAAGGGCGATTTTCACTCGTTCGACCTGGACAATATCTTCAAACACGGGGCTGAGAATTGAGTATAGCTATAGACTTTAATGAGACATTTCAGAATCAAAAATTGGACGATACCATGAAAGCTGTGACTGGAATGTTTCCCACCAACTATTCATAAAAGTTAGTTGATCTTTGACCTGAGCAAAACCAGCCTCGAACAGACGGCATAGATCCCCTAGTTCTTTGACAAACTGCGTTTGGTTGAGCCACCGCTTCACCGCTTTCCAGACCTTCTCAATTGGGTTCAAGTCGGGACTGTAGGTGGGTAGAGGCACGAAAAAGATGCGGCGCTCCCATCCCCAGGTCTCCAACCCCTTATGGGTGCGGGCGTTATCCCAGAAGACCACCAGAGCAGAACAATCGGTTTGCTGTGCCTTTACACTAAGCAAGGCCTGTTGAATGGCGGGACGTTTGCCATCTGCCAAATCGACTAGATGACTCTGGGCGTTGATGCCATAAAAACCAAAGAAGCTTTGGCTACCCCGGTCGGTGTTGACTACCCGGCTCAGGTGAGGCTCAAAGGCCCAAAATCGGGCGTTGTTGCTGTGGAGTTGAGCCGCCACCTCGTCGGCAAAACCCCACTTGACCTGCTGCGGATCGTAACCCATGGCCTGTAAGGCATCAAAGGTAGCCTCGATGCGGGAACGCAACTGCTCCTGGGCATCGTCAGCTCGCCGATAGTCCCGAGGCCGGGGCTTGTAATAGTACATCCCTTCTTGGTGGCGAAGCAACCGGCACCAGTGGCTGTGACTGTAGCGCACACCAGTAAGTTGCTCGAATGAATCGGCCAGTTGGCCGCTAGTCCAGTGCTGGACTGACTGGTTGCGTAACTGCTGCCGCCAGGTCTCCCAACTATGAGCATCGACCGACGGAGCCGGGCCGCCCCCTTGACCTCGCCTGCTGATTAGCGTTTTTTTTTAGCGGTTCGTTGGGCCAGGTTCCACTCAGCCAACCAACCATAGAGTGTCGAAGTGGGTAGGCCCGTTTGGGTGGCTACGGTTTCGACATCGCCTTGCTGCTGGTGCACCATCCGTAAGACCAAAGCTTTCAGATCCGCACTGTAGCTGGGCGTTTCGCTTAGTACCTCAGTGAGTAAATCAGCATCATCTACACGCATTTGTCTAGTTTTTGGTTTGTACCTAATCAAGTTAAGTATTCTAATAAGTTATCACAAAGTCTATACTTTCAAAATATTACAAAGGTCGAATAATGCTAATTAAGGGCAATACAGAAGCCGTCACCAAAAAGTGCCGGGCGGTTGTTGCTGTTCCCTGAGGGTTTCACCTTCATTGTCGAGTGACCAAGCTCACGAGGGCTTTTTTGAGAAAACCGAGGTTTGGGTGGTGCCGATCTGCAGGCCCTGGTGCCGCAGCAGCTTGTAGAGCGATCCTTTGGAAATGCCGAGCTGGCGGGCGATCTCATCAACGGAAATGTTTTTGGCCTCATAAAGCGTTTGTGCGGCCGGGGCCTTCCTGAGGAGTTCGGGACTCAGACCC
>NZ_JBGSXF010000326.1:0-4307 GCF_041751555.1 Persicitalea sp.
ATAGGTGCAGAGCTGGTAACGCGGCCAGAGCGGGCCGACAATCTATTGCATAATACTCTGATTATTAGACATTTTCACAACATTTTTTCGATTTTCATAAGCTATCTTATGTTAAATACAGTCTCCAAAGTAAGGGGCCGAAGGGGCGTCTGAACCTTCCTTGAAAGGAGTCATTCGACACCTGTCTGGGATAATCTGATTAAGCGGTATGCACAGCTTGCGGTTTTTTTGTAATATTTGGTTTCCAGAATACTCGGGACTTCCTCAGCCCAGCGGCAAATGCATTTAGAGTTAAGGAAGGACGGCAACGGCCTTGTTCGCCTCTGCCACGCCAAAGAATCACCGGCTGACAGACACACTCAACCAAACCGATTATGCCTTTCTACCAAAAAATCAACACGAAAACTCAGGAAGGGAGAAGAACCGTCGACCGGCTGCTCAAACTCCGGCAAAAGCTGAAAGCTGAAATCCCGGAGAAAAAGCTGGAGAGCAACCTGCTGCTGGCCACCTGGAACATCCGTGAATTCGACTCGCCCGCCTACGGCAAGCGCTCGCTGGAAGCCTTCCATTACATCGCCGAGGTAATCTCCAAATTCGACATCGTGGCCATCCAGGAGGTCAGGGAGGATCTGGAAGCCTTGGAAAGACTAATGGGCATCCTGGGTGGCTACTGGTCCTATATGTTCACGGATGTCACTGAGGGCAGGCCCGGAAACGGCGAACGGCTCGCCTTTGTCTTCGACACCCGCAAGGTGAAGTTCGGGGGGCTTTCGGGCGAGATGGTGCTGCCCGCCTTCGAGGACAAAGACCCGCAGACGGGCCAGACTATTTACCGCCCCATCCGGCAGTTGGCCCGGACACCCTACCTCTGCGGCTTTAAGGCCGGGTGGACGACATTTCTGCTGGCTACAGTCCACATCCTGTATGGCAACAGTGCAAAAAACGACCCCAACCGGGTGGAGGAGATCAGGAGCCTGGCCGACACGATGGCCAAAAGGGCCAGCAACAGGCACGAGTGGTCGAACAACATCATACTTTTGGGGGATTTCAACATCTTCAGTCCTGAGGACGAGACCATGGAGGCTATTACCGGGGCGGGCTTCCTCATTCCGGAGGAACTGCAGTCCCTGCCCTCAAACGCACTGAAGAACAAATTCTACGACCAGATTGCCTTCAAGGTCAGGCCCCACCGTTTCGAGACCACGGGCAATGCCGGCGTCTTCGACTACTTCCAGGCCGTGTACCGGACAGAGGACGAGGCCGAGTATGCCGGGGCGATGGGGGAAAGATATCTGAAGACCGCCGATGGCAAAGACCGGAAGAACCCCAGCAGTTATTACACAACATACTGGCGTACCCACCAGATGTCGGATCACTTGCCCATGTGGGTGGAAATCAAGACAGACCATACCGAAGCCTACCTGACCGAAAAGCTGGTGCCTCCCCAGAAGGCAGAAGAGGAGATTGCTGAAACGCCGACTGAGGAAGCTGACGATTGAACAATCCAAACCCCTCAGGTGGGGCAGTAGAATTGGGGTGGAAAGTTTGCACATCCTGTTTAGTTCGTTCAAAACATGGGCTGCGGAATAAGGCAGGGACGTCGGAAAAACAAAACATCTGGCTTGCCAGCAGAATGCGATATGAAACCCGTCAATCAAAACCCTTCATTTCCACGTACTCGTGCAGCTCCAACACCTCCGGCACATCTGTCGGCTCTCTCCGGGACGTTATGCGGCGACTAATAGTGTAAGCTTCCAGCTTTCCTGATTCGTAGGGAATCGTCAGTAGTTCCAGCACTTCCTCTTTTTTCAGCGATTCTTCCAGATAAGCCTTTTCCTGTTCCGGTGTCAGCAGACAGGGCATCCGTTGCTTAGAGTTGTGAATTCGCGCCATCAGTTCGTTGGCAGGCCGCGTAAGCATGGTGTAGGTGGTACGCACCTCGCCCGTTTCGGGGTCGGCCCACTCGTCCCATAATCCCGCGATGCTTACAACCCCTTCTTCCGCGTTGTTAGGATAAATGTAGAACGGGTATTTCTTCTTGCCCACGGTATGCCACTCGAAAAGTCCCGACACCGGTATCAGGCAACGTCGCCCCGCCCCGGCGGCTGACCGAAAGGCGGGCTTTTCAAACATCGTCTCGTAGCGGCAGTTGATCGTCATCGACCTCAGCTTTTTCGCGTCCGGCGCGGCCTTTGTCCAATGGGGAATTAAACCCCATTCCAGCAGCGAGAGCACTTTTGGCTGCTGAACCGTGACGAGCGGCCAGGCCGGAACGCTGTATGCATTGGCGTGAATGACGGGCTGCCAATCCTTCCCTTCCTCCAAATTGGCTCCGTAACGAGCTTTGAGGGCGGGCTGCGGTACATTGAGTGAGGTATGGTAGCACATGTTTATTAGTTTTTTGTTCCAAATAAACGTTCAATTTAGCGAAGGCACTACGCACGAACAAGATTCTCCCCAACCCTAAATACCATTCAGTCATCGTCCCCCTCAGCCGCCAGCACGAAGGCGCTGCGCCGGGGTGCGGGTACCTGGAAGTCCTCGCCCTTTAAGCCCTTCCACAGGATTTCGTTGAAAACCCGGTCGTCGATGCGATCCACATCCGTGAAATCCAGCTTTTCTGAACGCTTCGCGCTGGGCGTGAGCGCCAGGTTGACGGTACCGAGGTCAATATTGGCCGGAACCGTCGTGTAAGGGGTGGCGTCCACTAGGGCCGTGAAACTGCGGAACATCGGCGTGGCGGCGGCGTCGTACTGCGTCATGGGCGGCAGACCCAGAATCAGCTCCATCGTGCGCAGCATTCCCGAAGTGGAGTACATGGTGTGGTCGATTGACTTCCTTTTGACATAAGGACTCACCACCAACACGTTGGATCGATGCGCATCCACATGGTCGGGGCCGTTCTGGGCGTCGTCCTCCACGACGAAAACGGCGGTTTGCGACCAGATGGGACTCCGGCTGAGGTGTTCCACCAGCATCCCGACGGCCAGGTCGTTGTCGGCCACGCAGGCGTAGGGCGTGGGCCGCCCCACGGCCAGCCCCTGCGTGTGGTCGGCCCCCAAGCGGATGGAGTTGAAGGCGGGTACGGCCCCGGCCACCAGCAGCGAGTCGAAATCCCGTTTCCACTGGTTCACGCGCGTGGTGTCCCGCACGTTCTGCTTGTAATAGGTATCGAAATAGGAACAGACGTGGGCAGCATCCAGGGCCGGGATGTTGCCCTTGTTGGTGTCCACAAACACCCCGTAGCTGCGGTAGCTGACGCCCGCCTTTTTGCAGAAATCCCACAGGTACCCCTCCTTGTTGTTGGCCACGCCCCGGCGTCCCATGCCCTCGGTCACACCGCCCCGGCGGCCGTAGCCCGTGGGCCAGGTTTTCTCGAGGTAGTCGTTGGCGTGGGCGCCCAGGCTCCAGTTGTGGCCGTCGGCACTCACCTCGGCATCGACGTAGAAATTGTCCATCAGCACGTACTCCCGCGCCAGCTTGTGCTGGTTGGGTGTGTACTTCTCGCCGAAAATACATAGAGTGGAGTCGCCGTTGCCCTCGGGCATATCGCCGAACACCTGGTCGTAGGTGCGGTTTTCTTTGATGATGTAAAAAACGTACTTGATCGGCGAGGGGTCGCCCACCTTCATCGGGATGGGATTCCCCTTCTCCCCTTCCGTGATTAGCTCTCGCTCTTTCCTGTAGGGCGTGTTGGCGTACACTTTTTTGGAATAAACCGCCAGTTCATCCTCATCCGGCGTGTCGATGACGCTCAGGCTTCCCTGCATCAGACTGCCGATGTACTGCAAGCGGTTGTTGGCCTTGGGAAGTTCGCCCAGGTGCGACTCCGACCGCACTTCGGGACTGACCGGCTGCGGCCCCAGCGGGTTGGCGAACGAGGTGAATCCTTTGCCGTTAGCCACGTATATCCGCTTGCCCGAAACCCGGACGCTGGTAGGATACCAGCCTACTGGAATGAAGCCTTTCGAGCGGCTGTCGCCCGGTTCGCTCAGGTCGAAGACGGCCAGCGAGTTGTTGTCGGCATTGGCGACGTAGAGCGTTTTTTCGTCGGTCGAAAGCGCCAGGCCGTTCGTCACTGTTCCCGAGGGTGAATCGGGGTAGAGGGCGGCGTTAAGAACTTCCACCACCCGTTTTTGACGCGTGTCGATGACCGACACGCTATTGTCCCCGGCGTTGGCCACGAACAGGAACGAGCCTTTTTTGTTCATAATCAACTCATTGGGATTGGTACCGACATCAATGGTGCTGGTTATCTTTCTCGTATTCGTGTCGAAAATCCCGACCTGCTTGCCGCCCCAGTACGA
>NZ_JBGSXF010000327.1:0-5114 GCF_041751555.1 Persicitalea sp.
AATCCCGATCCCCAACGCCAGTAACAACCCGCTCAGAAAGCTGCTCAGCTTCTTTTCTTTGAGGTTGGCCCAACTTATTTTAGCAAGATTCATTTTTTAGTCTATGAGTAGCCATGATGCAAAACTGATATTTTCCTTTGTGCCTTCCTTCACAACGTCACCCACTCCCCAAACGCCGCCTTCAATCGCTGGTCGTGGGTGACGACGACGAGACTGGCCCCGATGGACTGTGATTGTTCTTTTAATAGCTCAACTACTTTCCGGCAATTCACATCATCGAGACTGGCGGTGGGCTCGTCGGCTAAGATAACGGTCGGGTCGTTCATCAGGGCACGGGCAATGCTCGCGCGTTGTTGCTCGCCCTGGCTGAGCTGGTTGGGTTTCTTGAATAAATGTTCGTCAAAACCCAATTGCTCGGCGAGGTGGATGGCTTTTTCTTTATTTTGTTTTTTATCGGCAAGATAATTGACAAGTAAAATATTGTCCAATACGCTCAATGAACTGACGAAGTGCGCCCGCTGGTAGATGATGCCGATCTGCTGCGCCCTTACCTGTCCTGCCTGCCGGACGTCGATGTTGCGCAGACTTTTTCCGTTGAGTTCGATTTCGCCGGATTGGGGCTGGAGCAGCAAGGCAAGTAAGTGGAGTAGGGTAGTTTTCCCGCTGCCCGACTGGCCAAGGATGAGCAGGGCTTCGCGCTCAGCGCAACGCAGATCGGGAAATACGAATTTTTTCTGGGGAGAATAGGCAAAAGTGAGGTTGTAGCTGGCGATCATAGAGGCGGCGAAATGCGGTTTCGGTAAAAATAGCGAACTTTCGGCGCTTTTGAGGAAGTTCCAAAGGCACAAAGTAGCAAAGTGACAAAGCCATTGATCCCTGATTTATGTAGTTACTCAATTACGCGACAGCGCGGTCTGCTCCGTAAACACCTAAACAAATCAAGCTACAAATATGAAACCCACCCTTTTACTTATCATGCTAATATTAGGGTTAGGCTGGGCCAATGCTCAGTCTAACAATCCTATGCAGAAAGCAATTGAAGAAGTGCGTCAGCAATACGCGCCGGACCGACGGGTGGCGATTTTCCAGGTCGAAGCCGACGAAAAAGGTGTCCTGACAGGGAAATCTAATTTGCCCGAAGCAAAAAGTACCCTGTTGAAAAAACTAACGGATAGCGGTATGAAGTACCAGGATAGTATCCAGTCACTGCCCGCCGAAGTGCTGGGCGAAAAGACTTACGGTGTGGTGAATCTGTCAGTGGCTAACGTACGCTCACAACCCCGAGATGCCGCTGAATTAGCCACGCAAGCTTTACTGGGCATGCCCCTGAAAGTACTTGACAAAGACCGCGGTTGGTACCTGGTACAGACGCCCGACCACTACATCGCATGGCTGGACTGGGGTGGTTTTCATCGGATGAATAAAACTGAATTTGCGGAGTGGGAATTGGCCGAGAAAGTAATTGTTTTGGCTCCCTACACGTTTTCCTACGAGAAAACCGATGCCGAAGGCCAGACCGTTTCTGATCTCGTGGCGGGTGATATGCTCAAATTGCTGGGCGAAGCGGACGGGTTTTATCATGTAAAGTACCCCGATGGACGCACCGCGTACATCGTCAAATCTGACGCCCGACCCTACGCAGAATGGCTGGCCTCGCTGACAATTTCCGAAGACAAACTAGTTGGTACCGCCAAGCGTATGATGGGTTTACCATATTTGTGGGGTGGCACTTCCTACAAGGGTGTGGATTGCAGCGGCTTTACCAAAACCATCTACCTGCTCAACGGTTGGGTACTACCCCGCGATGCTTCCCAACAGGTGCATTCGGGCGAATTAGTGAATACCGCCCGGGGGTTCGAGAATCTGCGGCCCGGTGACTTGCTGTTTTTTGGTACTAAGGCAGGAAACGAGACCGCCGAGAAAGTCACGCACGTGGGTATGTGGATTGGCAATGATGAATTCATTCACGCTTCGGGCAAGGTACGCGTCAGCAGTATGAACACCGATGCGCCCAACTACGACGAGTTTGAAAAGAACCGCTTCATTCGCGCCAAGCGGCTGCTCGGTAATGCCCAGGGTGTGCAGGAGTTGAAGACGATGTCAAATTAGGGAAGTTGCAAAGCCACAAAGAGAATTTGCTCTGTACAAACCAAATTCGCTAACCAAACGACCCAACAAATCTATCCTTCGACAAATAAACCCCCAACAATATCGTTTCTTTGAAGAAATACCCCTAACAAACCGTCAACTATTCTAATTTTGCCAAAAAATCGGCCTGGATTCATGCACATATTTTTTGAGAGAAACCGCAGAGAGAGAGCAGTAGGAATGGCAGCCGCTATTCTGCTGCTATTGGTAAGTGAAGCAGCTACGGCGCAGTTCAAGAGCAGTAGTTTCGTCCCCTATTCCAGCGTTTCGTTGGGAATCGGGACATCCAGTTATTTTGGTGAAATGGCGCCCTACAAGCGACCGCTGGCCTCTATCTTCGGAATGATGCGGTGGAACGGCACGGTAAATTATGCCCGCCACTTTACCCCCCGGTTTGGCGCGCGCGCCTCCTTCACTTATGCCCGGATCAGTGGTGATGACTTCAAGCTGAACAATAACGGTAAAGGATACCCCATCATCTTCGCCCGCAACCTCCATTTCAGAAACGATCTCAAAGAATTCGCGTTGGTGGGAATTTACAAGATCATTCCCGACAGTCGTAGCTACGACCGTCGCCCGCAGTGGAGTCCATACGTTTTCGCGGGTATCGCCGCCGTGGCTCACAGTCCCGAGGCTCGCGTACCCGACTTGATAGGCGACCAATGGGTAAAGTTGCAGCCACTTGGTACCGAAGGGCAGGGTAGCCCAGGTGTAGACCAAAAGCCTTACTCGCTAGTCACGCTGGCTATTCCGGTTGGCTTTGGTGTGCGCTATAAGATCAACCAGCGTTTCGACGTATCGGCGGAAATCGGTGTTCGTCTGACCACTAGCAATTACCTCGATGATGTGGGCGGCTATTACGCTGACCCCAATGTGTTAAAAGATGATTTGGCAAGAGCCATGGCTAATCGCTCGGCTGAACCAACTGCAGCCCGTAAGGGCGGAGACCGTACCGCCGGGCTTCGCAGATTTTTGGATGAGCAGTATGGCATAAACGACGCAGCGATTGATCCCTTCGTAGCTATCGGGCAGACTGAGTACGGTACACCTGGTACGCTGCGGGGAAACCCGGCCCGCAACGACGTTTATGTGCTGGGTAATATTCATCTGACTTATATTTTGGGTAGTCCAATCAAGTGCCCACCTTTGAAGTAAACTTACAGTTGGCAATGGACAGTCGACGCGGTTAGCCAGGAGCATGGTTTCTGGCTAACCGCTTTTAACGTAGAAACAAACCTTTTCACTTTTAAGCTCTAATCCCAGTTGTTCGACCTACCGCGTTTTGTTTTTATAATTATGTCTTTCCTTTTGGTAAGCGGTGCAGGCATGGCGCAGAAGGTGGAGATTGGGGCTAGTTTGGGTGGGCTGAATTATAAGGGAGACATTGTTCCCTTTATAAATCCTCGTTTTTTTCGACCGGGTGGGAGCCTGTTTTTTCGCTACAACGCGAGCCGATCGGTCACGTTTCGGGCTGAAATAATGCGGGGCAGCATCACGGGCGACGACGCTTATAGCAAAGACCCTTTCCAGAAAGCCCGCAACCTATCGTTTCGCACGAAGCTCTCGGAAGCCAACCTCGTTACGGAGTATAATTTTCTAAATTATGAAGATCGCCGTTTTGCATTGAATTGGACCCCCTATGTCTTTGCGGGGATAGGCTATTCGCGCTTTGCCCCCGAACCGAAAACCATGGACTACGCCACCAAGGGTTGGGTACTTCCCTATGGCATAGGTGTAAAGTACCAGATCAACCGTCCCTGGAACATCGGTTTGGAATTTGGCACCCGCAAGACATTTACTGATTTCCTTGACAACCTGGGCGGTATTCCTACTACGACTGCCAAGCTGGATCAGGGTGATATGACCACCAAAGACACTTACTACTACCTCGGCTTTTCGGTCAGCTACACCTTCTACCGTATCGTTTGCCCCGAATAGCGTGAAGAAAAAAGTTCTACTCCTCGTCACTATTGCCCTTGCCATTTTGGTAGCCGCTGCTTTCTTTGGTTACCGAGGCTACACCAAATCCTTCAGTCCCGAAGCCGTAGCCGAATTTGACCAGAACGGCTTAGATGTGCGCGTGAAGTACTGTCGCCCCGCTAAGAAAGGACGCCTGATTTTTGGCCGTGAAACTGACAATGCCCTCGTCCCTTATGACAAAGTATGGCGTACCGGTGCCAACGAAGCCACGCTCATCACTTTCGCAAACGACGTGTCTGTAGCCGAAACGCCTGTTCCGGCAGGTACCTACTCGCTATGGTCCGTACCCGGCCCGGCCAAATGGCAACTCGTGATTAACCGCGAAACAGGCCAATGGGGTACTGAATACAACGACGGCATGGACTTCGCCCGTATCGAAGTACCTATCCGCGTCAATCCTCAGGTCACAGAAGATTTCAAAATATTCTTCCACGAAAAGCCCTACGGTACCGACCTCATCCTCAACTGGGACCAAACCGAAGCCGTTGCTCCCATTCGAGCGAAATAGTTTAGTTGTTGATTTGTTTAGCTGTTTAGTTGTGGAACCTAACTCATAGTATTCCGTTTAGCTTTGTGCCTTTGTGCCTTAATCCTTCCCTCTCTTCCCCTCCTGAATGTTCGTCACCGCCATTGAAAAAGTCGATCGCTTTACCCGTCCCATCCACTTCATCACGCGCTATTACGGGGGCGGCGAGATCGATCCTGGTTCGGCTACCATGTTTTTTGTTAACGAACAGGGCTACGCGATAACCTGCCGCCACGTCGCCGAACTGATCATTCAAGGAAACACTATTTACAGCCAGTTCCTGAAATTCAAATCCGAACTGCGGCGATTTGAGAAAGACAAAAACTACGCGCTTCACCTGAAAAGACTGGAAGATCAGCACGGCATCACGAAGGAGACCGTGATTCGGCTCCTGCCCAATTTTCTGAACTCGATCCGGCGGGAGCTGACGATGGAAATTACACCGCATCCTTCGCAGGAC
>NZ_JBGSXF010000328.1:0-15530 GCF_041751555.1 Persicitalea sp.
CGATTTCTCTCGACTCCAAAAACGGTGTTGACCGATCGCCTCGATGAATTTCTTCGGCGTATCGTTATTTTTAGAATCCTTATTGGCAACTACCCCATCGCTGCCGGGTATTTTACTATCAGCAGCTTTTAACAATTCAATCCCTTCGCCTGAAGCAGCAATTGGCTTGCAGTGCATGAAGGCTTCGCGCACAAACCGTAGTGCGTTATCCTCTTCCAGTAGCGCATCGACACTTGACTTACCACCCGGCACATATACGGCATCGAAAAGTACCGAAGCATCGGTCTGCAAGCTACCATCTATTTTCATCGCTTCGCCGGAGTCCGGTTTGAGCATTCCGAGGCGGGGAGCGATGAGCTTGGTCATCGCCCCTTCTTTTTCCAGAGCCTTTTTCATCGCATTCAGGGCATCGGCGTCCACGCCATCAGCAGCCAAAATCGCCACTTGACGCGTTTTGATTCCTTCCTTGCCGGGATGGTTTTCTATGCTCAGCGCCGCCGAACTACCCACGTCGTCGCGGGCAGGCTTCGACTGGTACCTGGCCGGATCAGCGTCAGCAGGAACGCCCAGGTTGAGCTGTACATCTTTGGACGAAGGTAGGTCGAGGCCCAGCCCCTGCGCCACTAAATTGGCCAGCGTTTGATCCACTTGTACCAATTGCACGAGCATTCGTTTACGGATATCCTCCATTTTCACCTTTCCCAACTCAAAGCGCAGTGCCTTGACAATATGCGTTTTCTCGGCGTCTGATTGGCTGTTCCAAAAGAGTTTTGCCTGATTGTAATGGTCGATGAAGCTCTCGCTGCGCTCGCGGATTTTTTGGCCATCGACCCGCTCGGCGTAGCTTGTAAAGCCGCTCATATCCTGTCCGGCCTGGAAGGGGCAACCGCCCGCAATTTTGTTGGGGCTGTAACTGGTTTGTCCTTTATTGATTTCCTGCCGCATGTGGCCGTCGCGCTGATTGTTGTGGACGGGAGCCACCGAACGATTGATGGGAATTTCGTGGAAATTGGGTCCACCTAGGCGTTTAAGCTGCGTGTCGGTATAGGAAAAAAGTCGTCCTTGCAACAGCGGGTCGTTGGTAAAGTCGATTCCTGGCACCAGGTGGCCCAGGTGATAGGCTACTTGCTCGGTTTCGGCAAAGTAGTTGTCGGGGTTGCGGTTGAGCGTCATCTTGCCCAGGGGAACAACGGGCACCAGTTCTTCGGGAATCAGTTTAGTGGCGTCCAGCAGGTCGAAGTCAAACTTGTGTTCGTCTTCCTCCTCAACTACCTGCACGCCCAGTTCCCACTCGGGGAAATCACCGTTTTCGATACAATCCCAAAGATCGCGGCGGTGGAAGTCGGGATCTCGGCCTGAGATGAGTTGCGCTTCGTCCCACACCACCGAATGAACACCCATCGTGGGTTTCCAGTGAAACTTCACGAATCGCGCTTTCCCCTCCTTGTTGATCAGACGGAAAGTGTGAACGCCAAAGCCCTCCATCATGCGGAGACTGCGCGGAATGGCGCGGTCGGACATGACCCACATAATCATGTGCATCGACTCAGGCGTGACGGAAATAAAATCCCAGAAGGTATCGTGGGCCGAGGCCGCCTGCGGTATTTCGTTGTTGGGTTCAGGCTTGACGGCGTGGATCAGGTCGGGGAATTTGATGGCATCCTGTATAAAAAAGACGGGCATGTTGTTGCCCACCAAATCGAAGACGCCTTCTTCGGTGTAAAACTTCACGGCAAAGCCGCGGACATCACGGGCCAGATCCGTAGAACCGCGCGACCCAGCTACGGTAGAGAAACGAGTGAACACAGGGGTCTTGACGCCGGGTTGCAGGAAATTGGCTCGCGACAGATCAGTGTTGGAATCGTAGGCTTCAAACATTCCATGAGCCGCCACGCCTCGGGCGTGAACTACCCGTTCGGGAATTCGCTCGTGGTCGAAGTGGGTAATTTTTTCGCGCAGGATGAAGTCTTCCAGTAGCGTGGGTCCACGCGAACCTGCTTTCAGCGAATTCTGGTCATCGCTCACCCGCAGGCCCTGATTGGTAGTTAGGTACTGATCGGTACTATCCTCACGGTTTTTATCCAGTTCTTTCAATTTCTCATTCATAATCTTTTTTGGGCTTAAGGTTTTATCAAAAAAACTTAAACTTTAAAAGACCATTCCTGACAATAAGAGAAATCGAAATGTAGCGACGATGCGGGAAGCATTTACCCCAATTAGGACTGATAATCCGTCAGCGCCCAGACCAGCAAAACCGCCCCACCAAATCCGAGATAAAAGTTGCGGGCCAAATCGCCTTCTAAGCCGCCCAAATAAAACGCCGCACCAACTAGTGCGATGCCAACAATTAGTTCGATCCAGCCGTGGATTGGAAACGGAATGACTTTGATAAGTCCCAGATCGGTGTCGGTCAGTAAGGTGAGGGCCAAATGAATACCGCCCAGCACGTAGGTAAATAGCGCGGTCGTGGGGGGCAGGCCGAAAAGGGAAGGCGCGGCAAGCAGGAAAACGACCACCAGGTAGTCGATAATGCCATGGATTTTTGCGTTGATAACTTTCATAGGAAGCGGGTTAGGGTAAGTTTTAGTGAGTAACCAAACCCAATGTACGGTTAATTCTACTCTGCCAGATGATTTGGCGGGAAACGACCTCCGTTGCGCACCTCTCAGCCCAGTGCCTGCTGCTCCCTTTTGAGCGTGACGGTTCTCAGCAACCGTCCCATGCCAGGCCGGGATGAAATCGACTGTAACTGGGTGAGCAAGTGGTGCATTTCGTCTTGCACCGACCGATCTTCTTTGCCGTAATCCCAGACGGGCAGCACGGTTTTTTTGAATATTGTTTCAAACGTCAGTTCTTGAACCAGAATCCGTACCTGATTTTCCTTGTTTCGGACGACATTGTCGGGAAAATTCACGAGCCGATAGGCAAACAGCTTGGCCATAGCCCGCAGGCTGATGATTGCCGTGCCGGGATCGTTGATGCCGGGACTGAGGGCTTTCATGGCCACCTCCGAAAGTTGCCGAATCCCGTAGGCGTAATTTTCTTCGATGGATTCGGAGTCGTTGATTCTTAGTCCACGCGCGGCCTTATCGTGGGTGTCTGCCGAGATGGGTTTGCTGACCTGTAGCAGCGGCTGTCCTTGCAGGACGAAAGTACCCGGCGTGTGCAGAGTGTAAAATAGACAATCTTCGTCGTCAGCCAAAAACAGTAAAGTCTGCGTATCGAACCCTTCGTAAATCCCCGAGGAATTGGCATTCACGTAGGCGTCGCTCACCAACTCGATCAACTCCGTAGCCGGGCGGGGCAGTTCGCAGGTGTCTTCCAGTTTCTTGCGGGTTTCGATGTACACTCGGTTGATGATGACCTCGTACTTGATCGACTGGGTGACGTAATGAAGGAAATAAATGAACAGGAAAATATCGAAGATCGTGAGCAGAATGAGCAAGTAGGTACTCAGGGCCGGAATGTAAATACCGGAGTCGATGTCGCGAATGGTACTCAGCAGAAAGAGTGAATAGACGATGGTACCGATGTAAATTCCCAGCACGATTTGCTGAAAACGGTTGCCGATCAAGCGGTTTAGCACGCGGTTGCTCATCTGGGAAGCCGCCTGGCTAAGGATAATCATGACCATCGAGAAACTGAAAACGGTCAGTGAAATTACCCCCGAGGTAATCACCGAGATAATGCTACGGGCCGTGGAGGCATCTTTCAGCGAGGTGTAAGGTGGCAGGTTACCCTTGATTTGTTTTCCTGCATCCGAAAAATCGAAAGAAATCGTCAGGTACGAAATGAGCAGGAATAGTAACCCGATGAAGGCCGGGTAAAAGGCGATGCTGTTCAGAAGTTTGTAATAACGGCCAGCCAGCCAGACGCGGGTATTGTTGAGCATAGGAGTGGGTTTGTAGCTTGACTGAAAAATTACGTGCCAGCTTGCGTATAGCAGCGACGCCCCCAATCTACACAATCATCCTTAGCTACCCTCGGCAATTTCTTTCATCTGTACCAAGATCGGGTTCCAGCCCTCGCCGTTGTTACTGACATCCTGGTACCGCTTTTCGCCCTCGGCGGCGTCCTCGAAGCCATCCTGCGTCACAGTAAGTTTTGTGCCGCCTTGTTCTGCTTCCAGCGCGTAAGTCACGTTCAGGTAGTTTTCGGGAATATCATGATACGCAGCGGAAGGATCGATCACAGTGTACTTCAATCGCTGGTTCGGTTTGATTTCCAGGATTGTGCCTTTCACGGGAATAATCTCCTTGCCTTCGTGCGTCATACGCCACAGCAGCGGGCTGCCTACTTGCCAGTCGGAGTCGGTGACGCAACCGAACATATACTTTTGAGTGTGCTCGGGATTTACCAGTACATCCCAGACCTGGGCGGCGGTAGCGTCAATATGAATGCTGTTTACTACAATTAATTTCTTCATGATTATTTCGGAGATATATCAGTACTGGATCAGGTGATTGAGCGGTTTCAATTTTGACACTTTACTATTTTCACCCCCAAGAAAAAACAGGCGACTGACAACCTATTGTCAGCAGCATTGGAAGTTTCTTAAACCGCCACAAGTTTCTCGCTATGTACCGCGTTCCCCTCCACGTCATAATGCGTGAAAGCGATCGTTGGCAAACCATTCTTCCGCACGACATTCACGCCCAGAAAACCACCCTTCAACCGCAGAAAACGATGTTCAGGCCGAACGTCGTCCTCGTCCCAGCCCTGAACGTGGGAATCACTGACCGGGCCGGAGCCGAACTCCATCAAACCAGTTTCGGCGTCCACTGACACGTACTGCCAGTGCCGGTCACCGTTGACGACGTACATATTCTTCTGAGCGGTCAGGTACTTCCGCAGCCAATCCCCCTCCGAAGCAAAGGCGGCGTTGGCGTGGTTGTCGGTTTTCCTCTCGCGGTCCGGGCCAACGACGGGCGTAGGCGAGAAGAGGATTTTGAAAGTAGCATCTGAGGCTTCGACAGTCTCCTGAAACCACTTTTTCTGGGCTGCTCCCCAAATCGTTTTATCGGGACTGTCGGGCGATTTGTTCGGTGAACGGTACTCGCGTCCCTCAGCCAACCAGATTTGCAAATCCTTGCCCCAGCGCACGGTACGATAAGGTTTATCAGCCAGCGGCACGTTTTCACGCCACACCTTCAAACCATCTTTGAAAGTAAGATCACCGTAGGCCGGGGAAGTCGGCCCGCTGTCGTCGTCCAGCAAATCGTGGTCATCTTTGAGCAAATAGACGGGTGTTTTTTGGTAAAAATCCTTAAGCGCGGGCCAAGAATCCATCGCGTGCCATTTGTGGCGAGCTTTTTCCAGGTTCTTAGCCAGCGGACCGGGCTTATCGTAGTAGACGTAGTCGCCCGTTTGCAGGAAAAAATCCGGGTTCATACGCGCCATGCTGTCGTAAGTTTTAAAGCCACGTTCAACGTCGTCGTGGCTCCAAAAGTACTGGCAAGTGGACGTGACGAGTTGAATCGGCTTCTCGGTTGGCTCGGCGGGTGCGGTGGTAAAAGAGCCAGAGACAGTGGTAATCCCTCCTTCTTCGTCCGGTTTAGCTTCCCAGAGAATCTGGTATTCGGTAGCAGGTTTCAATTTGTCAAAAGAAATCTTGACCGTAAAATCATCCTCTGCTTCAGCCTTTTGCCACTCCGAGCGCCGGGTTTCCCCGCCACTCTTAAGCGTAGCCCGCACCCAACCGCCCGCTGCCCGCACGGCTCCGTCCATCTGCGCCACAGGGGCATTTTCGTCAAAATCTATGGGACGGCGGAATACCTTTTCCAGACGGCGATGCGTGACCGGATTAGGTTTTTCCTGACCACAAAGCCGCGTCCATAGAATGGCGGAATCAGTGGTAACCTCGGCGGTTTTGCAGCCTGTGGTGAAGAAAATCGTTTTTTTCTTCTTTGCTTTTACAAAAAGTTTGGGAATGTCACGGAAAGAGAAGGCGGCGAGGCTCGCTCCTGCTTGCTTGAAAAATAGCCGACGACCCGATGCCCACTTATTGATTTTCAATTGGTCTTTTTTCATAATGTACTAGCCTTAGATGGCCTATAGACAGCGTTTCGTTTCTCCCCTGTTTTTTCAAAAAAACCTTCTTCGACGCCCGCTTTCAGGTCACGACTTGCGGTGGCGGTAGATAATTCTTTAAAGACTTCAAGATAGTCTTTGCGGGTAAACTCCCTACTTTGCTGACTAAGAAAATGCACCAACCTTTCCTTCTGAGTCAAAACCCGGCCGCTTTTGTCGAGGAATTCAGTCAGCGCTTGGTCGATGACTTTCAACATGTACTCAATGAAAACCGTCGAATTCCCTGTATTATCGCTCTGTGACAAAGCCTGATAATAAGCATCCTGATTTTGGAGGATAGCGGTTTCAAAGGGTAAATACTCGAATACAGAACTCATCTTCCTTAAAAGCACGGCCTGCCACAATCTCCCCATCCGCCCGTTTCCGTCGATGAAGGGGTGAATGAACTCGGTCTCGTAATGGAAAACACAGCTTTTGATTAGCAAGATTTCCACATCTTTTTCGAGATATTCGAATAGGTCTGCCATCAGAAACTTCACATTGGCAGCGGGCGGTGCCACGTGAGTTACCTTTGAACCCGTCATAATTCCTACCGCTTCGGTACGATACTGACCCGGATGGGTTATCAATCCTTCCATCAAAATACGGTGCGCCGTTAAAAATGACTTGGCGGAAAAAGGTTTATAATTACTCAACTGCTCGTACGCTCTCACAGCGTTCAATGCTTCAGTGATGTCCTTGGGAGGACCCAGAATTCTTTTTCCGTTAAGCAAGGCGGTGATTTGTTCCTGAGTCAGGGTGTTACCTTCAATTTTCAGGGAGGAATGAATCGTTCTGATCCGACTTTGCTGGCGTTGCGGTGGGTTTGGTTTTTCGAGATAGCGGGCCTTGACCTCGCCCAATCGGCCAGAGATTGAGCTGACGAGGTGTAAAATTTCAGCCGTTATATCGTAGGGTGGTTTCATGCGTGATAGTATCATTTGATACTATCAAAGGTGGGTATTTATGGCGACTACTGGAAATATCTCCCTCTATCCGCTCTTTCTTCAAGAAGAACGTTTGTACAAATCAAAGAACAAATCAAACAAATAGACTAGAAATCATAAGTATTTGATTTAATTAAATCCTTAACTACTACTTTCGCGTACTATTTAGGAAATTAACCCATTAAGAAATTAACCCACAAATCTTTTCTGAGGATCGATTGCATGAAAAAAATCTTACTCGCGGTATTATTTGCTGTGCTTCAAATTCACGTCATTGCTCAAACTCTGACTGGACAGGTAAAGGATAAAAACGCTCAGGAACCCATCAGCGGGGTTTCGGTGCTGGTAAAGAATACGCTGGCGGGTACTTTGACTGGGGCTGACGGGAAGTTTACGCTCGACAATCTTTCCAAAAACGATGTACTGGTCTTCTCGTATATAGGATTTCGGACCCAGGAAATCACCTACACTGGCCAGAAAAATCTGACCGTTTCGCTGGAAGAAGGGCTCTCGCTGAACGAGGTAGTTGTGACCGCTTTGGGTTTGGAGCGCAATTCCAGAAACCTGGGCTACGCTGTTCAAAAAGTGGAAGGCCGCGAAATCAGCGAGGTGAAAGCACCTAATTTTCTAGACAACTTAACAGGAAGGGTTGCTGGCGTAACGATCAACGCTGGCTCGTCGGGGGTAGGTTCTTCTTCTAAAATCACCATTCGTGGCGAGTCTTCTTTTACCAATAACAACCCACTCTTTGTGGTTGACGGCATTCCAATCAACAACCGAACAATCGTCAATCGCGTGGATGACGATGCCAATGGCTTCATGGAAGTAGATTTCGGCAACGGCGGGATGGAGATCAATCCTGACGACATTGCTTCGGTTTCGGTGCTGAAAGGCCCTAGTGCGGCGGCGCTTTATGGCACCCGCGCCTCCAACGGCGTCATTCTGATCACGACCAAAGACGGGAGCACTAGCGCCACGCGCGGGAATGGCATCGGCGTGAGTTTCAATAGTACCTTTTTAGCCGAACGACCTTTTCAACTACCCCAGTTCCAGAACAGCTACGGTCAGGGCAACAGCGGGAAATTCAAGTACGTCGATGGCTTGAGTGCCGGCATCAACGACAACATTTCGTACAGCTACGGCCCAAAACTCGACGCAGGTGAGCTAATCCAACAGTACGACAGCCCCGTAACGCTGCCCGACGGACGCGTGGTGCGCGGCGGTGACGTGGCCGTTCACGGCGGTGCGGCCATCACGCCGACACCCTTCACTTCGCATCCGAACAACATCAAAGATTTTTACGAAACCGGCTACACGGCGATCAACAACCTGGCGATTGCGGGAGGTTACGACAAGGGCAACTACCGCCTTTCCTACACCGACCTCAATAGTCAGTCTACCATTCCGGGGGTAGATTTGAAGCGTAAAACGCTGGCGGCACGGTTGGCCTTTCAGCCCGTAAAGCGTTTGAAAATCAATTCTTCGCTCAACTACATTAACTCCAACAGCGATAACCGGCCGGCCACCAAGTACGGCTCCGAAAACATCAATTATGCCCTGACCGCGTGGCTGGGTCGCCAGACGGATATCGAACCGATGAAGCGATATTGGCAGCCGGGGCTGGAAGGCGTGCAACAGTACTCTTATAACTATACGTACTTCGATAATCCGTATTTCACGCTTTACGAAAACCGCAACTCCTTCAATCGCGATCGCCTGATCGGCAACCTGGCCGTGACTGCCGACCTCACCAATGATCTCTCGCTGATGGTGCGCAGCGGCATGGACTATTCCAGCGAAAAGCGGCAGTTCCGTCGGGCATACAGCAGCAACCGCTTCAAAAACGGAGCTTACGCCGAGAACAACGTCTTTTTTCGGGAAGTGAATACTGATTTTTTGCTCAACTACCGTAAAGAGTTGGGTAATTTTAATGTGGATATCTCAGCGGGTGGCAATCGCATGGATCAAACGGCGTCCTTTGAGCAATACCAGGCGCTTTCGCTGGCGCAGCCGGGTGTTTTCAAACTCAATAACGCCGCCTCGCCCGTGGAGGCTTACCAGCAAGTGGCCGACAAGCGTATCAACAGTCTGTACGGCTTGCTCAAACTGGGCTACAAAGACGTACTTTTCGTGGACATAACGGGCCGCAATGATTGGTCGAGCGCCCTGGCGACGCCGACTTCCACGGCCAATACTTCGTTCTTCTACCCTTCCGTATCGGCCAGTTGGGTACTTTCCAATCAATTCGATTTGCCCTACGTCGTGTCCTTTGCCAAGGTACGGGCGAGCGTGGCGAACGTCGGCAACGACACCAATCCTTATCAGACATCGGGCGTGTTCAACGCCAAGACGCCCGTCTATTCGCAGCCCACTTTCAGCGATCAGAATTTCATTGCCAACGCCAACCTGAAACCAGAGTCTACGACTTCTTACGAGTTCGGGGCGGATGTGCGCTTCTTCGGTGACCGATTGGGCTTAGACATCACCTACTATGACGCGCTGACGAGTAACCAAATCCTATCGCTGCCCATCACGCTGGCGACGGGTTACGGCGAGCGTGTCATCAACGGCGGGGCCATTCGCTCCTACGGCGCCGAAGCGATCGTCAGCTACGTTCCCATCTTGAATAAAAATGTTAAGTGGAACATAAATCTGAATTATAGCCGCAACCGCACGACCGTCGAGTCGCTGCCGGACGAGGCTGGCACGCTAACGCTTGGCTACAACCGAATCTACGATAACGTCAATCAGACCGTGTGGTACCTGGTCAATCAAGGTGACCGTATGGGCGACCTCTGGGGAACGGGCTACCAGAAAAACCAAAACGGTGATTTTGTCATCGGCAACGATGGCCGCTACATCGTAGATAATACGCTCAAAAAGCTGGGCAACTACAGCCCTGATTTTATGATCGGACTGTCCAATCAACTGCGGGTAAAGAACTGGAATCTAGGCTTTCTCCTCGACTGGCGGCAGGGCGGAATTTTGGTTTCGCGGACGCTGTCGCTCGCGGGCGTAGCGGGTCAGCTCAAAGAAACCGCCGACCGTCCCGACGGAGGCATTGTGGCGAAGGGCGTGGTGAACACGGGCACTAAGGAAGTTCCGAACTACGTGCCGAACACCAAGGCTGTGACCGCCGAAACATACTACCGCATGTACTACGACCGTAACCACGAGGAAAATAACGTCTATGACGCTTCTTACCTGAAACTACGCCAATTCAGTATTGGCTACACGCTGCCCGCCACCACGGCTTTTCTGCAAAAACTACGGATGCAAAATCTGACCATCGCACTGGTGGGCCGCAATCTGTTCGCCTTCTCGCACATTCCCCACTTCGATCCCGAGCAAACCTCCTTCCAGGGCCAGCAACTGCAAAGCGGCGTGGAGGATATGACGTACCCGACGTCGAGGAATGTGGGGGTTAAACTGACAGTTGGGTTTTAAAATAAGTAGCAAAGTGGCAAAGGTCCAAAGGCACAAAGTCTGGACGCCAAATCCGGTAGAGACGCGATTTATCGCGTCTGGCAGGCGAAAGCAGCGCGCGATCAGCCACTCTTGAAAAGATGAACCCCCAAATAACAAGTACTTAGTACTCCACTCATAAACTCCTGAATATTAAACTGTAATGCAATTTTTTATTAAAACCAAAACGCTTGCTCTGCTCCTCGTTGCAGTATTGGCGGCATCCTGCACTAAGGACTTCCAGGAAATAAACACCAATCCTAACGCCCCCGTGGACGTGCAACCTTCGCTGTTGCTGCGGAAGGTACTTTTCGACTACAACGAGCAGATGTCCTACGAGGGCTTTGTAGCAGGGAACCTGCTCGGGCAGTACTTTACGGCCATCGACTTCAATCTCTTTGATCGCCACAGCCTTACCGAGCCGCAGTATGGCGGTAACGCCTGGCCGTTTATCTACGCTAACCTGCGGGATAACGAGATTTTATTGCAAAAGTCGCGAGCCAATCCTGCTTTCGCTGTGTACGAGGGCCCGGCTTTGGTTTTGAAGGCTTACATGGCCGCTACACTAACGGATTTATACGGCGACGTGCCTTATTCCGAGGCTCTTTCGGGCAAGTCGGGCGTGATTTTGCCAAAGTACGACACGCAGGAAGCGATTTATACTGCGCCCGGCGGCATTTTGGATAATTTGGATAAAGCCCTGGCCGCTTTGAAAAATTATAAAGGCGCGACGAAGTTGGAAGGCGACATTATTTACAGCGGCAATCTCAATAAGTGGGTACTTTTCGCCAATTCCTTGAAAATAAAGTACTTGATGAGAATTTCCGGCAAAGTCGATGTGAAGGCCCGCTTGCAAGCCGTTTACGGCGAAGGCAATTTCATTAAAGCAGCCGTCGACAACGCGACCTACAAATTCACTGCTTCTCAACCCAACAACTTCCGCATGGCGACGGCCCGGATCGGCGATTACAACCTCTTCATCATGTCCAAAACCATCGAAGAGATTCTGGCTGAACGGCAAGACCCGCGCGTAGCGGTCTTTTTCCGCCCCACCGCCACAGATCCGAAGGCTTATAAAGGATTGTTGAATGGCCCGGATGCTTCCAAGCTGTCGATTTCGGTTTCCAACTACTCGCTGTCGGGCGCTATTTTCCGCGAAAACTCTGACAAGCTGAACGCCAACTACATGACGGCCTATGAAACCAGTTTCTGGCTGGCCGAAGCCGCCGAGAAGGGCTTTATTGATGCCTCCGCTAAGGAATGGTACGAAAAGGGCATTACCCAGGCCTTCACTTACTGGCTCACGCCACTGCCCGCCGACTACCTGACCCGCCCGCCCGTAGCCTACAAAGCCAACGGCCAAAACCCTATCGAGCAGATCATCACCCAAAAATGGATTGCAAGCATCGACAACGGCTACGAAGGTTGGATCGAGTGGCGGCGCACGGGTTTCCCAAAACTGAAAACAATTTCGGCCAGTCTGAACAACAATCTGATTCCTGTCCGTCTTCCTTACCCCGGCAGCGAAGCTGCGCTTAATGCCGCCGCTTTCCAGGCTGCTGCCGCAAAAACTAACGGCAACAGCGTGAACGAGGGTACTTGGTGGGGAAAATAATTTTGAATGAGTGATTGAGTGAATGCGGGGCCGCCCGAGCGGTGAATAATACGTGAGTGAGCGAAAGCAATATTCTCTCATTCAAAATTCACTCATTCACAATTAAAACATGACCACCGTCACCACCCTCCAATGGCTTCTGGTAATTGCATCGAGCGTGGGGCTGTATTTTGTGGCTCCGCTTTCGCGCACGGCTGACGAATTTTTTCGGGGCAGTCGGCTAGAGCGTGCGCCCAATGCGGTGTTTTTGACGAGTAGTTTGGTCATTTCGTGGCTATTCGCCAAGTCGATTACCAATGCCGCGAATTTGGGGCAAAGTTTTGGGCTGGTAGGAGGCGTGGCTTACGCAGGCTACTACCTTTCCTTTGTGGTGGCGGGGTTAGTAATCGTGCAGCTTCGCACCAAAGGCGGCTTCCGTAGCATTCACCATTTCCTGGAAAGCAAGTTTGGCCGGGGCGCGGTGTTGGTATTTACCTTTCTGATAATCATTCGATTATACAATGAAATCTGGTCCAACACCATCGTTATTGGTAGCTACTTTGGAGCCACGGGCACCACGCCCTACTACATCGCCATCGTCGTGTTCACGCTGCTGACGCTGGCTTATACCTTGAAGGGCGGTATGAGCAGTTCGATCATAACCGATGTCATTCAGATGGCGCTTTTCGTAGTGCTATTAGTCGTAGTCTTGGGCTTCATTTTTCCCGCGCAAGAAGGTGGTCTTACGCCCTTCATAAGGAGCGGCACCTGGGATTTTGCCCACGGCCTCGATCTACTGTTGGTAGCGGTCATCCAATGTTTCAGCTACCCATTTCATGATCCTGTGCTGACCGATCGGGGATTTATTTCCGACCCTAATACTACCCTCAAGTCGTATTTATGGGCGGGATTGATCGGGGCGTTGTGCATCGTGTTTTTTAGCTTCGTCGGCATCTTCGCGCGCTTACAAGGACTTGAAGGCGAGGCGCCAGTGGCGGCGGCGCGGTACTTCGGCGCACCCATGCTCTTGCTTATGAACCTCATCATGGTCACCTCAGCTTCCTCCACGCTGGATTCGGCGATGGCGTCTTTTTCCAAAATGGTCAGCGTCGACCTCAGCCGCTCGCCACTGCCCAAAGTCTCGACGGGCCGCCTGGCGATGGTCACGTTGACGCTACTGGGTACTATACCCGTCTTCTTCGATCCAACCATCCTGTCTGCTACGACCATCAGCGGCACAGTGGTGCTGGGTCTTGCTCCGATTTTTTTATTTTGGAATGCCAAAGTACCCCGCATCGCTTTTCACCTGTCGGTAGTTGGGGGATTATTGATTGGGGGCTTCCTTACTTTCATTGACCTACCTGATTGGCTCATTTTCACCGAAGGAAAATACGCTTCGCTGCTTAGTACTAATTTATTGACGACAGCCTACTGTTTCGCGGTGTTTGGGATAAGTGCTATTTTTGGCACTATTCGGCCGCCGGACCGGTTCCCGTCCGCTCAGAATGAATACAATAGATGACTGACTCGCCCCAAATCCGCCACCTCGGCACCCTTACTGGAAAACTGCTGATTTTTGGCGGGCCATACTCCAATCTACAAGCTCTCGCCGAACTCAAAAGCATTGCTGAAAAACTGGAAGTCGCCCCCCAAAACATAATCTGTACGGGCGATGTGGTCGGTTACTGCGCTCAACCCGAAGAATCCGCACAGCTCGTAAAGGACTGGGGGATTCACTGCATTTCGGGAAATGTGGAGCAAAATATTGTCAGCGGCGAGGATGACTGCGGCTGTAACTACGCCGAAGGCGGGCGATGTGATATTTTTTCCCGCACCTGGTTTCCTTACGCCGTTCGTTCGCTATCGGAAAACTCAGCAGGCTGGATGGCGAATCTACCCCAGCATTTAAGTTTCGACTACGCTGGAAAATCGGTAGCAGTGGTTCACGGATCACCGTCGCATGTTTCGGAATATGTATTCAAATCTACGACCTGGGCAACGAAAGAAAAGCACTTTCAAACTACCCGCTCCGAGGTTGTCCTGGCGGGTCATGCGGGACTACCCTTCGTCGATGTCCGGGATAATCGCTATTGGCTAAATGCCGGGGTCATCGGGATGCCCGCCAACGACGGTACGCCGCGCGTGTGGTACCTACTACTGGACGATAAGGATGGGGAGTTATCTTACTCTTTTGAGTCGTTCAGCTACGACAATACCTTGGCACATCGGCTGATGCATGAAAATGAACTACCCGAGGCTTACGCGAAGACTTTGTTGAGTGGGATTTGGGATAATTGCGAGATTTTGCCGGAGGCGGAAAAAGAACGTCAGGGGGTGGCATTAAGTACGAACACTAGTCCGATGGCAAACCCATATTAGGTAATTCGATAGGCTCTTTCTAGACCAAATTATGCACCCTATTCTCCTTTTATGGGCAAATAAATTGTGAACATAGCCCCTTTGTCATCCTCACCCGAAGCCTTGATGTGGTCGTGATGCACATCCACTATTCTGCGACAAAGGGCCAGTCCCAAACCTGTACCGACGTACTTGTCTTTGCTGTGCAATCGCTTGAAAATTTCGAATATATTCTCGGCGTACTCCGGCTTGAACCCGATGCCATTGTCCTGCACGGTGATTACCCTGTAATTTCGCGTCGGATTGAGATTCAAAGTCGCTGGCAGCGAATCGCCCTGGGACTGATGAGACGCCACATGGACGACCGGGGCCGTTTCCGGAGTTGCCTTTTTGCGCTACTAGTCGTGTTGAGATTTTCAGGTTCACTTCTCAGTCGCCCCAGCGGCCAGCCCTGACAACGCGTTCTTGATTTTATCAATCGTGTCCTCATTGCCCATTACACCGTGACGGTTGGCCAGGTATCCCGGATCGTTGTACGAAACGTTGACCTTGCCGTTTGCGGTTTCCCACACCAGCATTTTTTGGGGCAAATCGACGGCAATCGTTTGGGCACTTTGCATGAGTGGACTACCCAATGCCGGATTGCCGAAGACGATCAGTTTCGTAGGATTCAAAGTCATTCCTACTTTCTTGGCATTAGCCTGATGATCCAGTTCAGTGACTATTTTTAGATTTGCATTGCCCTCGATTGCAGTACGCAGTTTGTTATACGTCGTGGCGAAATCATTCTTGCTCTCCACAGTCACGATGCCCGATGGCGTGATGGCATTGGGACTGGAAGTTTCTGTAATCGATCCCATTGAAGCACCCTTGGCAAGACCCGACAGGGCCATACCCAACTTTTCGATTGTAGCAGCCGCGCCTACCCCTGTATGCCGCGCCGATAGGTAAGCTGGACTGTTGTAAGCCACGAATACTTTGTCATTGGCAGCTTGATAAACCAGCATTTTCTGGGGCAAATCCAAGCCAGCCAGTTGATTAGCTTGCATCAGCGGGGTGCCGATGGTTGGATTCCCGAATAGAATGACCCTTGTAGG
>NZ_JBGSXF010000329.1:0-3549 GCF_041751555.1 Persicitalea sp.
CCGCGCGGTGGAAGGTGAGAAAACACGGAGCTGACAAGCGACGCACTTGGCGCAAATTGCACTTGGCAATAGACCAAGCCACAAACGAGCTTCATGCCGTCGAGCTGACGACCAACGCTGTCAGCGATGCCGACATGGTCGGGCCTTTGGTGGCCGGCATCACCTGTCCCATCGCCCGGTTGGGTGGCGACGGTGCCTATGACCAGGTGAAGGTCTATGACGAGCTGGAGACACGTCAGATTGAGCCAGTAATCCCGCCCCGTTCCAACGCGGTAATCTGGGTCGATAAAGTGGGAAATGATTTGATACACCCTAGAAAAAGGTACTTACGCAGATTGATTGCTTGGTTTTAGCCGAGTGGAAACGTCAGGTCGATTACCACCGTCGCAGTAAGGCGGAGACAGGCATGTTCCGCTGGAAGACGACCTTCGGCGAGCGGTTGTCAGCACGTTTAATGGCAAATCAACAAACCGAAGTTCATGTCAAGGCAAACTGTCTGAACCGATTTGCAAAGTTAGGCATGCCCACAGCAGTCAAAAGAGTGCCGACGTAGCCATGCAACAAAGCCTATTAGAAGTAGAAGTTATTGATAATAAATACGATCATTTAGTTCATATCATCAATGATAAATGTATAAATGGAGGCAATAAGATGCTAATTTTCATTCGTCGTCACCCTACTGCTATTTACCTGTCCAAACGGCTTAAAAAAGAATTTAGGAATTTATCAATAGAATGTATGGTAGAAAAAGTGAACGGTATATTGAAGCTCAGAGGGACACGAACTCGCCAGAGAATCCTAAAAGACTTTTCGCCCTCAGCGCATAAAGGCCACCGCACGGATAAGGAAATCGACATTCTAATATGTACTGATGCTGATAGTATGGGGGTTGACCTCCCAGATGTAAATGTAGCTGTGAACTACGATTGTCCAGAGGGGGCTGACGTTCTTTTCCAGAGAGCTGGTCGAATTATGAGAATGACCAATAAACCAGATAGAACGGTATATTTTTACACATTTATTCCTTCGATTTATAAAGTATCAGACTCAGAGTCACTTTGCAGGAAAGATATAAATAATCGTTTCGAACGACTGATTAGGCGGCATAAAAAGTCAACCGAAATACTTGAAACTGATGTTTTTACGCATGATATGGAGCTAGATATTAGTTTAGAATCTGATATTGATACTGAAAGTTTTGCAAACAGCAACAAAGCATTAGAAAAATTAGGGGGATTTGGTTCAAGATTCTTGTTAGAACACTCGCTGACCTTAAATAAGCACAAAGAAAGAAATAAGGAGTTGTCCGGTTTTCTTCATAGCGCATCCGAATACTCAGGTGATCATAAAAAAATATTTTTGCTTTTACAAGGTTCTGAAAAACTGCATAAGGTTTTGTATAATTTAGACAACGATGAATTGGAGTCAGCCACCGATTTATCAATTTTGAATATGATAAGCTGCCCAGAATCAACAGAACGAGCATTAGTAAGTCCTGAGGACATTGATCAAGCGGCACTTTTGGCTTCGGAGAAGTGGTGCCATGAAAGTCAAATAGACATTGGTATGCTGGAAAAACTTTGTGTTTTGATGCTAATCCCCAATTCTTACAAGAAAGACAGACTCATCAAAGAATTTGTTACGAAAAGAGCTATAATCTGAATTTATCAAAATCCGTCTGTGGATGTCACATATCTTTCTTGAATAAAGATTACCCTCTCAGTAATGTTGATGGGCCCCACTTAGCAATGCCCTCAGACGCGCTCAATCGCGTCTCTATTGCACCGTGACCTTCCCCCCACCCGAATAACTCCGGTACTCCCCCTGGTACATCGCATCGGCTGCCGCCGGGCCGACGGTGTAGGTACCTTTGGAAATGACGCGAACCTGGTAGTAGAACGACTGCTCGCGGGCCGTGGCGGTGGTGAAGAAATGAATACGGTCGTCGCGGATGTCGAAGTACTCAGGCGTGGCGGCGTTTTTGATCCAGGGCATGTCGCGTGGCTCGGTCAGGCGCGGGTTTTCGATCTCGAAGGCGGCGGGCAGCAGGTCGGTCACCACTACATTTTCGATGGGCAGGCCGCTGGTGCTGGACACCGTTACTTTCACGACGATCAGGTCGTTTTGGCGGAGCGTCCCGGTGTTGCCGCCGTTGCGGGTCAGGTACTGCCGCCGAACCCTTAGGCCGTTGTCTTCTTCCACATAAGCTCCCGTGGCCGACTGACCTTCGGTCTGCGAAAACCAGTACAAATCGCCCTTGTCCTGCGTTTTTACCGTTAGTTTTTGGTTCAAAATATCCTTCGCCAGGCTCAGTTCCTTGCCATCGAAGGTGGCGAGTTGTTTGCCCTTGGCGGCTACGGTCGCCGTGACGGTGGAGCCGGAGACGCGCTGGGCGAGTTTGCCGAGGGCCAGCACGGCGAAGCCCGCTTCCTGGGTGTTGAGGTAGGAAGCCGATACCACGGCCTGGGACAACTGCCGCGCCAGAAGCGGAATCTGGACGTTGTCGGGGTCGGTTTCCAACAGTGTGTTCAGCACCAGCGCGAGATTGCGGAGCGGCGAGGCGTAGCTGCCTCCAAAGGTGTTGGGGGCGTTGTCGTTCTGGTACTTCGCGGGCAGCAGGGCGGCGTAGCTGCGCGAGTCGCCAATAAGTTGGTACGCCCCGGCCAGCAGATAGCGGGCGTCGGGCGTGAGCAAGTTGGGATTTTGCTTGTAGTAGTTCATGGCCGGACGATTGGGCTGGCCAACCAGCGACAGCACGTACAGTGAGTACAGACTCTCACGCTGCGCCTTCACGGCCCGGACGGTGCTGCCGTCCTCCGTGGCGATGGGTACCTCTTCGGTGGCGGTGGTACCTGTCTTGGCCGTCAGGTACTCGATGGCGCGGCTCATGGTAGCCCCGTTGACCTCGAATCCGGCACGGCGGGCTTCTTCCAGAAAATGCACCGCGTAGGCCGTCACCCACCAGTCTTCGCGCTGCGCGCCGGGCCACATCGCCAGTCCGCCGTTGTAGAGTTGCTGGGTTTCGGTCTTGCGGATGGCTTGCTGCACGTTGGTGGCGGGGTTGAAATCGCTCTCGCCGCTGCGCACCAGATAGACGGGCGTCGCCATCGCCTTCGTCAGGTCGGCGAAGTAGATTTGCGGGAATGCCTTGGAAATGGTCTGTTCCAGGCAGCCATAAGGGTAGCCCAGCAGCGTGGACAGCGCCTTGCCGCCGCCCTGCACCAGCGGCGAGCGGCTGAACGTCACTTGGGCGCGGGCCGTGCCGGGCAGGTAGTTTTGGGCGAGGTCGATGGTACCGCTTTGTCCGCCCGCGATGACGCCCGACTGGCTGATTTTGAGCAGCGGCGAGGCCGGACGCACGGTGAGGTTGGTTTCCTGCACGAAGGTTTCGCCGAAGGCCCCCACTTTCACGGTGATCTTGCCCAAACCAATGCCCGAACCCGCTTTCACGCTGAACAGAGCCCGTGCTTCCTGGCCCGCTGGAATGGTGAGTTTCTGCGCGGAATTATCGCCGGGCGCGAGCGGCCCGCTGGTTTGTAGCGAGACGGT